>PKXI01000159.1 GCA_003133425.1 Acidobacteriaceae bacterium | reverse complement strand
AATCCCTCCGCCCCTGCCAGATTGCAATGCAGCTTTTAGCTGTTGGCTGCGAGCTTTTTCATCGGGGAGGTGGACTTTGGAGCTCACCGGGATGAAGCTAGAAGCTAGCGGCTCGAAGCTGGAAGCTGTTTCTACAGGAAGCGCCGGGTGAGAACGCCGGGCGCGAGGGATTGGAAGTATGGCATCGAAGGTAGCAATGGCAAATCCTGATGATCGGCCGAACAAGCGGCAGGAGCCGGGCGCACTGCAAGAATTTTCGGGCAACGCGATGGGTACGTGGACGAACTTTACCCGGTTTCTGTCCGATGTCCGCGCAGAGATGCGCAAGGTGGTTGTTCCCTCTCAGAAGGAAGTGAAGGTGACGACGTCGGTGGTGATTGTCGCCGTGTTCATCTTCGGTATGTTCTTCTTTGTAGTGGACTGGATCTTCAACATCGGCATCCACGAGTTGCTGGTGAAGCTGGGCGGATTGCAGTAGCAGGCACAGTCTGGAAGCGAGAACAGAATGGCAGATGAGTTGGAACAACCCGGCGAGCCGCAAGAGCCTCTGGGAGAGCCAAAGCCGGAGAAGAACGAGCGTTTCAAGTGGTACATCCTTCACGCCTACTCGGGGTTTGAGCGCAAGGTGAAGGAGTCCATTGAGAGCCGCATTCAGGCTTTTGGGCTGACTGACCGGGTGGGCCGGGTGATGATTCCGACCGAACCGGTGACGGAGATCCTCAACGGCAAGAAGCGCACGATAGATCGCGTGTTTCTTCCCGGCTATGTGCTGGTGGAGATGGAGCTCGACAACCATCTTTGGCACGTGTTGAAGGACACGCCCAAGGTGACGGGTTTTCTGGGCACGGGCGACAAGCCGGTAGCGCTGAACGAAGACGAAGTGAGTTCGATTCTCTTCCGCAGCGAGACGGCGAAGGACAAGCCGCGGCTCAAGATCAAGTTTGAAAAGAGCGAGCAAGTCCGCATTACGGACGGGCCGTTCGCCAACTTCAACGGCGTGGTGGATGAGATCAACGAAGATCGCGAGACGCTGAAGGTCATGGTGACCATCTTCGGACGCTCGACACCGGTTGAACTGGAGTTTGGCAAGGTCGAAAAGATTGAGTAGTCGAAGCCTTTAGCTATTAGCTTTCAGCTTCTAGCCGGCCCGGTCATCTAGCAGCCGCCGGTTGCGAGCGAACGCTGAGATTTCGGCTCCAAAATTTGAATCAGAAAAAACCAGCTATGAGCTAAAGGCTAGAAGCTAGAAGCTGGTTCCGAAGGAACACACAATGGCACCTCCGAAGAAAATTACCGGCTACGTGAAGCTGCAGATTGTTGCAGCCAAGGCCACCCCCGCGCCCCCGGTCGGACCCGCTCTGGGTCAGGCGCAGGTCAACATTATGGAGTTCTGCAAGCAGTTCAACGCGCGCACGCAGAACAAGGAGATGGAAGGGCTGGTCATTCCAGTCGTCATCACGGTTTACGCCGACCGCAGCTTCAGCTTTGTGACCAAGACGCCTCCGGCGGCGGTTCTGCTGAAGAAGGCTGCCGGTATTGCCAAGGGCTCCGGCACGCCGAACAAGGAGAAGATCGGCAAGGTGACGGAGAAGCAAGTCCGCGAGATCGCCACGCAGAAGATGCCCGATCTGAACGCAGCCTCGGTGGAGACAGCGATCAAGAGCATCAAGGGCACGGCGCGGTCGATGGGGATTGAAGTGGTCGCGTAAGCTTTTCCCGCAATCAGGATGCAAAGGCAGGGCCCTCCCACACGGGAGGGCCTTGTTGCGTTTGGGGTAGATGCCGAGGACCGCAGGCTCGCTTGCCGATTCAGGGTTGTTGATCCCGTTTGCTCTTTCGACGCGCTAACATCGCATCGAAGAACATCGCACAGCAGTAGAGCACGATACAAACGACAATCGCTAAAGAAAATGGCGTGATTGCATCGGCCATAGACGCGGCCGCGTAAGGAACCGACGGGGCCTTTGCCGTCGATACTCCAGCCAAAACGTTGATGCTGCCCATCGCAAGGACCAGCAGCGACAAGAGAAGAGTCAGGTGCGAAAACTTCTTGAACGATTCCTTGTACCGATGGCAAAGGTACCAATACGCCTGGAAATCAGAGCCCTCATTCGACGAGTTTTCCGCTTCCAGTTTCCAGAGCTTTAGAATTCCCCAAGCGACCCTTGTGGCGCGATAGATGGTCAAGAGCAACACTGAAAACAAGTNNACAAGTAAAAAACGAAAAGCCTCTGAAACCAGGTTGTGTTGCCCTCGTAGATAGGATCGAATGATACCGTCGCATCTTCTTGCATCGTGCTCTCCCGTGTAGATCGCCAGCCTGGAGCGTCTATTCCGAGCGTGGATCATCTGAGGCGCCGGCAGTTTCAACGGATGCATACCGGTTGTATCTGCGGCTGCTGGGGGAGTACGCGGCGGGCTGAACGTCGTACAGAAAGAGTTCCCGAAGAACATGGTGGTTGAGTGTTGTGGTCTCCCACCCTTGTATCTTGCGACAGAAAGAAGTCGCAANNTCGAGCAAGAAGCGCTCGAAGGATGGGGCACCCGGCAGGCGGTGGGAGATGAGAATCGTCGAATCCCAGGTCTCAAAGGCGAGACCTGGGGCACCCGAACCTAATCTCCGGAAAGTTTAGACCCGATAGTTTCGCAAGCTCAGAACCAGCGGCCTAAAGTGATGAAGACTTTGCGGTGGCCGGCGTCGCCTACGGAGACGCCGAAGGTTACGAGGCCAAGGGGCGTGTTGCCGACCAGGCCGACAGTTCCGTCCTGGCGGAGAAATGCGCGCTGCTCGGGGGACCACACTTCCCCGGCTTCATAACCGATGAGGCCGTAGAGGCCCTGGCCGAGGCCGGTGGGGAGAGCGGCAAGGCGGTGCATGTATCCGCTGCGCGCGAGATACAAGTCGGTGCCGCGGTACTCGTCGAAAGAGGACGCGGAGAGGCGCATGGGGCCGCCGAGCGTGAATCGATAAGGCTGAGCGACGTTGGCGCGCAGGTAGGACTCCACATCGAGACTCATGCCGATAATGTTGTCGTGCTTGAAGGGAAAGGTGCGGCTGAAGGAGAACTGGGCCATGGGAGCGTTGCTGCTGCCGACCGCATGGTAGAGCGCTCCGGCCGATGCGGCCAATCGGAATCCGCTGGGAGAGACGGTGCCCTCGGAAGCCTTGTCAATGTTGATGTGCAGGAGGCCGGTTTGCGCGGTTCCGGTGAGATAGGGGCCGCCGCCTGAACCCGTTCGCAGACCCCAGCGCACATCCGCGGCGCGCCACTCAGCGGAGACCTGCATGGTATTGCCGAAGGTGCGGCCGACCTCGAGGCCCGCAACCAGGTTTTGCTGAAAGCGTTCGGCGATTCGCTTCTGGTTGGCCCAGATGAAAACGGGTTCGCGAGAGACGGTGGCGCGCGGTTGCAGAAAGAATCCGCTTGGCGTGAGGCGGCGATAGTACTCGGCAGTGAGAACTGTCTTGTAGCCCAGTTCGGCGGTGCCGCGGAGCTCGGAGCCGAAGCCGCGAAAGTTCTGATCAACGAAGCGCAGATTCATTTCCATGCGCGTGATGTTGGAAGTGGCCGCGGTCAGCTCGGGGCCGATGACGAGATAGGGCGGACCGATGGAATCCTTGCTGAGGCGGACGAGGATTCCGGCATCGTTGGGCGAGGCGCCGGGGGTTCGAGCGGCAGTGGAGCCCGCGGCCAGCGCGGGGGTGAAGGTCTCATAGGTTGCGTCGTATCCGCCGTTGGACTGGATGGGCTTGAGGGCGTTGATGGTGGTGATGGGCGCAACGGGTTGGCCATCAAGAGGTTTCATATTGGCGAGAACGCTTCGGACTGCACTGGGTGAGGCGCCCTGAACCTTGACTTGGCGGAGGGCGCCAGGTTGGGGAAGCATTCTGGCTTGGCGTGCGGCGAGGTAGATCTTCCAATCGTTGTCGTTGAGGGCGTAACGGAGCAGGGCGGCGCGGTTCTGTTCGGCCGCAAGATAGCCGGCGCGGATAATCTGGCCGCCCTTGGCGTAGTCGGTGCCGGAGAGTTTATCGAACGGTACTGAAACCACGAGGTCGGCAAGCGCCCTGGCCTGCGCTGAATTAAGTTCGATGCCGGCAGTAAAGGCGCGGTTGAGCACGCCGACGATGGAGTTAGTGTCGCTTGCGGCGATGGGACTTGTTTCCAGGTGGATGGCAATCACTATTTCGGCATGCAGGTCGCGGCGAACGACATCGGTGGGCAGGTTGTTGAGGATGCCGCCGTCAACAAGGTAATGGCCGTTTGCACTTTGGACGGGCGGAAAGATGCCGGGAATGGAGATTGAAGCGCGGACGGCCTGGGTCAGCGGCCCGTGCGCGAAGGTTATCGGCTGCAGGGAGGTGAGATCGGTGGCCACGCACCGGAAGGGAATCGGCATGCGGTCGTAGTCCAGGCCCTGGCTGTTATAGGCGGGCATGTTGGTGATGAGGAATTCGTTGACGCCGCGGTCGGTGAGCAGCGCATTGCTCAGCAGTGGGCCGTGTTTCAGGCCGACGGTGATTCCCTGAGGAATTTCGTGGCGATCCTGGCGGCGGCGGTAGCTCAAATCGGAGTAAGGGGATTGAAGCGTGAAGACCCCGGTGAAGGCATCGCTGGTGGCGAGCGCGCGCAATTCGGCAGGAGTGAGGCCGGAGGCATAGAGGCCTCCGACAAGGGCCCCCATGCTGGTGCCGGCGAGGCGGTCGATGGGGATGTGGTTTTCTTCCATCCATTGCAGGACGCCGATGTGGGCCAGGCCGAGCGCGCCTCCGCCTTCAAGAGCCACGCCGACGACGGGACGTCCTCTGGGTGCAACGGCGGGCAGCGGCGCGGGATTGGCTGGGGCGGTATTGGATGGACTGATGGATACCTGGCTTGATGCGGGGATTGCAACAATGAAGGCGGTAAGGAGGATTGCGGCAGATTTCCAGGCCATTTAGGTGCGCCTCCCGGCAAGTCACTTTGAAATGAAGTTAACGCGTTTCGGGGGAAGATGCTGTGATGTGAGGCAGGGGGTGGGAGGGGGTCCGCAGGGTCTGAAACTCTGGTTAACCTCGCGGCGTTTGCGGCACCCTTCGACTCGTCTCGGGCCAGGCATTGAAGCCGTGCACTGAGACAAAGCTCCGCCTCCGTTGGATCGAGTTTTTCTGCCGACGGTGATGGGCGGAAAACACGAAAGGTTCTCTCTGTGGACAGAGAGAACCTTTCTGCGTCTGCTGCTGGAGGCGCGTTGGAGGTGTTAGAGCTGGAAGCGCCCTACTTTGGCGGGGCCGGAGTGAACCCTTCGCGTCTTTGGCCGGGTTCAGGCTTGGGCTTGGGTTTGGGCGCCTTCTTGACTTCTTTTCTGCCTTTATCTTTGCTTCCCATGAGTAGAAGTTTGACACAAAAGGGGCGCGCGGGGAAAGACATTAATGCCGAGGCGGGGTAATCGATAAGGTGATATATTGCCCTTGATTCACGAGCCGCCGGCAGACAGTGGGAGACAGTGGAGGACGCAGCGTGACAGGTTCTTCCGGTACCAATTCGCCACGCACCAGCTTTCGCCTGGTGATAGCTATGCTGGGAATGATCGCGGTTCCGGCGGCGCTAACTCTCAACACGGTTCAGGCGCCGGCGGCAGGGGTGGCGGCGGGGAGTGACTCGACGCCGTACGGATACACGGTGAGCCTGCTGCTGTTTGTTGTGCCCATCGTTGTAATTGGATTCTGGTTTGTGCCGCAGGAGGGCGTGGAGATTTCGCAGCGCGCGTTCTGGCGGACGATCGGCTTGCTGTTTCCGATAGGCGCGGCGCTGGATTTCTTCTTTGCACGGAAGTTTTTCCTGTTTCTGAATCCCGGCGCAACATTGCGGATTACCGCGCCGGCACTGGGCGGCGGCGTGCCGGTCGAGGAGTATGTCTTCTACTTCACGGGATTCGTTGCTGTTCTGTTGATGTACATATGGCTGGATGAGTATTGGTTCGCTGCCTACAGCATTCCGGCAGATGCCAAAGAGAGAGCCGAGTTCGACAGGCTGCTGCGCTTTCATCCGCAGTCGCTGGTGTGGGCTGTGGGGCTGATTGGCGCGGCCATTTTTTACCGGTGGACGTTTGTGAAAGAGCCGGGGCTTCCGAGCTATTTCATCTTTCTTGTGGCTGGGGCGCTGGGGCCTTCAGCGGCGCTGCTTCCATCAGCCATGCCGGTGATCAACTGGAGGGCATTCAGCCTGACGATGTTCATCATCCTGCTGACCAGCCTGCTGTGGGAGGCGACTCTGGCCGTGCCATTTGGGTGGTGGGACTACCAGGATGCCGCAATGATGGGCGTGCGCATCAAGGCGTGGAGCCGGCTGCCCCTTGAGGCGGTGTGCCTATGGATCGCGGTAACGTATGCAACGGTGATTGTGTACGAAGTTGTGCGGCGGTGGCAGGCGTCGGGGAAGCGGATGGGGCGGGCGCTGCTTGGTTAGGTGCCAGCGAGGGTTTCGAGCGGTACGAATGCAGGCCACGGATTGGGGGAGTGAGCCTCCATAGGGGTATTCACACGCCCCGCGAAGTCTAATTCCGGAAAGTTGCTGTAGGTTCTTCCATCGAGGACTCGTCCAGACGCGGCTTTGCGCGCGCCGCCCCATTGCTTGAAAAAGAATGCAACGTTGTCTCGCCGGCATTGATTCTGGATAGACCGGACCCAGGTCGACTGCATCGGACGCGCCCCGGGGCCACTCTCCCCGCCGACAATAACCCAGGCGATCCCTTTCAAATCGATCTCTCCGAGGTCTTCAAGCAAAGGCTCGATCGACAGGAAGCGCACTGCGATTGGGGTTTTCTGCAACCTGCGTAGCCGTGGGAGCCCATGCTTCTTGTTCTCAACGCTGACACCCCACCAGATATGCGGCTCGGCAGCAAAAGAACTAAGCGGACCTGAAAGAAGCCGCGACATGCGGTCATGGCGCTTGGTCAGTATCTGGAAGATATGCCAATTAGCCTGCCGCATGATCTGAGCGATCTGAAGGATGTAGCTGTCCGGAACAGACTCATGAAAAAGATCACTCATGGAATTCACGAAGATCTTCTTGGGAGTTTTCCAGTGGAGGGGTTCCGGAATTTTCTCCGGAACTAAGCGAACGTCGAACCCCTGTTCAAAGGGATGCCCCGGAACGCCGCGAAATCGCTCCGCAAAGCGTTCCGCGTAACAGAACTTGCATCCAGGGCTTACTTTCGAACAGCCCCTCACGGGATTCCAAGTTGCGTCCGTCCATTCGATTTTGGAATGTTCGCTCATGATGATGCCCCCAGCCCTCACGAAGAGTATAGCGCAGATTCGCCTTATGTTCCCCCAGGGTCGATACTAGGTAACTGCGAGATGCCCAACCTCTGAGATGGTACAGTAGCGACAATGACTCAGCAGGACTTATTCGGTGGTTCCTGGACCCAGCAAAAGCTGCAAATCCTGAGCAAATACTTGCGCGCCTATCGCAAGATCTTTAAGAGTAACGAACGGGCCAGATTCTTTAAAATTAGTTACGTCGATGCGTTTGCGGGAACGGGTGTGATTCCAAGAGATGCCCCCGGCATGTTCGCTGACTTCTTTCCCGAACTTGCTGAAGCGGAGGAAGAATTTCGCAAGGGGAGTGTCAAGCGGGCGCTAGAGGTCGAGCCTCCATTTGATCACTATCTTTTCATTGAGAAAGACTCCGGAAAATGCAAGGAACTCTCGGCATTATCTGAAGAATTCTCGGACAGAGATATTGGAATCGTCAATGAAGATGCTAATGTTGCGTTGCTGAAATGGTGTTCAGAGATGGACACGAGACGTGAGCGTGCGGTTGTGTTTCTTGATCCGTTCGGGGCTTCAGTCGAGTGGAATGCAATCAAGGCAATCGCGCGGACAAAGGCCGTCGACTTGTGGGTTCTGTTCCCCTACGTGGCGATAAACCGGATGCTGATCAAAGACCGTAAGCCTCCGAAGGCGTGGTCGGACCGACTGACTAGAATTTTCGGGACGGACGAATGGGAAAAGGCATTCTACTCATCCATTTTCTGGCAATCGATTCTTGATCCAAGCCAAGAAGTGGAGCAGGTGCGCAAGACCGCGGATAAGACGCAGATCACAGAGTTCTTTGTCGAGCGGCTAAAAGGCATATTTGTCGCAGTCGCTAAACCTGGATTTCTTTACAACTCCAAAGGGCTCCTATTTGTGCTCCTCTTTGCGGCGGGCAACGATAAGGGAGCTAAGACAGGCGTAAAGATTGCGAACCACCTATTGCAAGAGCTGAGCCAATCTCCTTTTTAGTCGCTTTTGGCAATTATCCAAAACCTCCAAGACCCCGGATTGCTATAGCATTTGCAATTCCATGGCCGTTTCGCTATGATTCATAGATGTGTCCAAGGGAAATCCCCGGACTGTCATAAGCACCACGGTTTCTGGGTCTGTTCGAGTGGGCTGGTTACGGCGAGGAAAGATGTTGCCGGTTTAGCCAGCAATTCCAGACTCCCTGCAAAGCGGGGCTGGCAGAAGCGGTGGGAGACGAGGAACGAATGGCCAGAAAATTCAGCAAGAATATTGTGAAGGCGCGCGCGGCTGTGACCAAGCCCGTGTATCCACTGCCTGAAGCCGTTGGGCTGCTCAAGCAGGTGAAGTATGCCAAGTTCGACGAGACCGTCGACTTGACCATGCGCCTGGGCGTTGACACGCGTCACGCGGACCAGATGGTGCGCGGTACAGTGGTTCTGCCGCATGGGCTGGGCAAGACGAAGACTGTTGCCGTGATTGCCTCCGGCGACCGCCAGAAGGAAGCCACCGAAGCCGGCGCCGATTTTGTGGGCGGCGAGGAGATGGTGGAGAAGATTCAGAAGGAAAACTGGACCGCTTTCGATGCGCTGATTGCGACGCCGGACATGATGAAGGTAGTGGGACGGTTGGGAAAGGTGCTCGGACCGAAGGGCTTGATGCCCAATCCCAAGACGGGCACCGTGACCATGGATGTGGCGGCAGCGGTGAAAGAGATCAAGGCCGGCAAAGTGGAGTTTCGTGCCGATAAGACCAGCCTGGTGCACGTTCCGGTGGGCAAGCTGAGCTTTGAGCCTCAGAAGCTGATCGACAACGCGACCACGGTAATTTCCTCGATTGTGCGCGCCAAGCCTTCGGCGGCCAAGGGCAAGTACATCAAGAGCGTCACCTTGAGCTCGACGATGGGGCCCGGCGTTCCGCTGGATTCGGCGGTTGCGGACGCGGCGGGCAAGCACTAAAAGCGGGATCAGGGGTCAGGGGTCAGGGATCAGTTGGTTTGATCGCCGCATTTGCCTCGCACTCCGATCTGAAAGTTTTCGAGCAGGATTTGAAACAGAGCGCCCTCCGGGGCGGTTGAGCAGGGAAAGGGAAGCGGGAATCGGGGCAGTATTCAGTAACTGACCCCTGATCTCTGACCCCTGTCGAAGCGGAGCGAAGACGATGGCAATTTCAAGAGCGAAGAAGACGGAAAAGGTCAAGGTACTGGCGAGCGAGTTGCAGACCTCGACGACGGCAATTATCGGCACTTTTTCAAAGCTGACCGTGGCCAAGGATTATGAGTTGCGCAAGGTGATCCGCGAGGCGGGTGGCAAGTACCGCGTGATCAAGAACAAGCTGGCGGCCGTTTCTGCCAAGGGCACCTCGGTTGAGGAGGCTCTGAAGGGGCTGAAGGGCGTGAACTCGGTGGCCTTTACCTCAGGCGATCCGGTGGCGCTCGCCAAGGTATTCGCAAAGTGGGCGGGCGAGAACTCGCAGTTCCAGTTCAAGCTGGGCATTGTGGACGGCAAGCTGTTGGGCGTGGACGAAGTGAAGGCGCTGGCGACGATGCCGGGCAAGGAAGAGCTGTTCTCGAAGCTTTTGTTCCTGATCAATGCGCCGGCGCAGCGGCTGGTAACAGTGCTGAACGCCGCGGGCCGCGATCTGGCAGTGGTGCTGGGCCAGGGCGTGGAGAAGGAAAAGTTTTCCGCGGACGCGGCGGCTTAAAAGGCAGCTTTCAGCCGGCAGCTATCAGCTTTCAGTGCTGGCAGTCCGGCGGGAAAGCTGAGGGCTGAAAGCTGGAAGCTCAAAAACAAGATTTGGCCGTAGGACATTGGGGAAGTGCGCGGGTCTGGCGCATCGGAGACTTCCAGATTGGCTTGCCGGCCGGGAACATCAAATTCAAACGATTCTGAATGGAGAAAACAATGGCGGATCTGGTGCAGTTGGAAGAGCAAATTGTGGCCCTTAGCCTGCTGGAAGCAGCGGCTCTGGTGAAGAAGCTTGAAGAGCGGCTTGGCGTTTCGGCAGCGGCAGCGGCCCCGGTAGCGGCGGCAGCGGGCGGCGGCGCGGCAGCTCCAGTAGTTGAGGAGAAGACGGAGTTCCAGGTGATCCTGAAGGACTTCGGCGCGAACAAGATCAACACCATCAAGGCAGTGCGCGAAGTTACCTCGCTCGGTCTGAAGGAAGCCAAGGACCTGGTTGATGGGGCTCCCAAGGCGATCAAGGAAAACGCGACCAAGGACGAAGCCGAAGCGATTCGGAAGAAATTCGAAGGCGTCGCTACGATCGAGATCAAATAGCGAAATCAAGTAGTCCAGAAGTGGGCTTGCAAGTCCGGCCGGGACGCGTTACGATATTCGTTGCGCGTCTTTTCGGCTCATTCCAGTTCTTTGGAGGGAATGGAGCGGGGCTGGCGGCGCGTTTCGGGACGCATTGTGGGATCGTGGATTGGCACGCAAGCGTCCGTCGGCAGGGGCAAAGCCAAGCCTTCTGACACGGACACGCAGCGGTAGTTAAGTGCCTTAGGGTCAATGAGTTGCCTGGGGTCAGGCCAGGGACTGATTGACGACGGTCGAGTGGCTGGCGAGCGAGCGGTTGAAGCGAGTTTTGGGATCGGCGAGCACAGGGCAAGCAAATTCGGATGGGAGCACAGGCAACGAGCCGCGCTCGTGAGGCATTGCGTCCTTACGGGCTATTTGTGTCTCCCGGCCTCAGCAGACGAAGGATTTTGAACAACTATCTGCCCTGAACGCAGTATCGTCCCGTGCGGAAATACCCGGCCTATAAGGGTTCTTCCGTTGGAATCGCTTCCTCCGATTGTGCGCAGTCTAGCGCAGTTGCCGGATGTACGGCAATGCCCGCCAAGTGGAATTAACTCGATGTTGAATTGGAACAAACCTGGCCTGGTTTTTCCGGAGTGTCTTGAGGGTTGCCTTCAAGATTGCCGGTATCGCATGGATGGGGGCTGGATTTTTGCAGTCCGCCAGTCCGGTTTTACGACCTACTTACCGTAATCAGCCGGCGCCTCGAGACTCGGGCGCTGGTCCAGTCCGGCCACAATTGGCGGTGGCAGTGCTGGAGTGACGAGCCTCAGGAGTGAACATGCCCAACGAGAAGCGCGCGATTCGCAGCCGGCTCGATTTTTCGAAGATTCCCACCGCAACCCAGATTCCCAACCTGATTGAAGTGCAGCGCCGGTCCTACGAGCGTTTTCTGCAGATGGACAAGCTGCCCAACGAGCGGGACGACTCCGGATTGCAGTCGGTGTTTGTGTCGGTTTTTCCCATCACCGACTTCCGCGGCATCTCGCAGTTGGACTTCGTGGACTTCTCGATCGGCAACTGGGAGTGCAAGTGCGGCCACTTGAAAGGGCTGCACCACCTGCGCACGGCCTGCGTGCATTGCGGGTCGATGGTGATCACGGATCCATTTCTGCCGGGCGATGTGCTTTGCCAGAAGTGCGGCACGTACAACAAGAACACGCCTGACTTCTGCAACAAGTGCGGCGACCCTGTCAGCCTGCAGTTGAAGTACGACCAGCAGGAGTGCGAGGAGCGGGGCATGACCTTCTCCGCGCCGTTGAAGGTGACGGTGCGGCTCACCATATATGAGAAGGATGCGGAGACCGGCAACAAGTCGATCAAGGACATCAAGGAGCAGGAGGTGTTTTTCGGCGACATTCCGCTGATGACNNCCGAACGGCACCTTCATTGTGAACGGGACTGAGCGCGTAATTGTTTCGCAGTTGCACCGCTCGCCCGGCGTCTTCTTTGAGACGGCGAACAACCGCACCTACTTCCTGGGCAAGATTATTCCCTATCGTGGTTCGTGGGTTGAGTTCGAATACGACCAGAAGAACACGCTCTATGTGCGCATCGACCGTAAGAGGAAGTTCCTGGGAACGATCTTCCTGCGCGCGCTGGGTTTGCGCTCGGACGAAGAGATTCTGAAGACCTTTTACACCGTGGACCGGCTGCACATTGCAGACGGCAAGCTGCACTGGGCTGTTCCGCAGGACGTGAAGGCCGGCACCCACCTGGTGGGCGCCAAGCCTGCGCATGCCGTGTTGGCGAAGGGTGAGGAGATTGCTCACTCTGGGCGCAAAATCACGCCGAGTTCGCTGAAGGCGATTCGCGCTGCGGCGATCGACAAGATTGAAGTTGAGGCAGCCGAACTGGATGGCGCGCTGACCGCCGCCGATGTGGTGGATACGTCTACCGGTGAAGTAGTAGTGGAGGCCAACGTCGAGTTGACCGCCGACCGGCTGCACAAGGTGCTGTCGAGCGGCGCCACGACCTTCGAGGTCTTCTTCCCGGATCGCGACGACGTGGGCAACATCATCACCAATACTCTGAAGCGCGACTCGGTGCACAAGCCGGAAGAGGCGCTGATCGAGATTTACCGCAAGCTGCGGCCGGGCGATCCGCCAACGCTGGACACGGCGACCGCGCTGTTCGAAGGCATGTTCTTCGACGCGCGCAAGTACGACTTCTCGCGCGTGGGCCGGTTGAAGTTCAACATCAAGCTGTACGAGAGCCAGGATGCGACGCACCTGGACCGCCGTACGCTGACGCCGGAAGATTTCTACGCGACCATTCGGTACCTGCTCAAGCTGCGCAAGAACATCGGCATGGTGGACGACATCGATCACCTGGGCAACCGCCG
>PKXI01000288.1:6987-7759 GCA_003133425.1 Acidobacteriaceae bacterium | reverse complement strand
ACTTGGCCGGCCCCAGCAGCTTCGTGATGTCCCAGGTCCAAACCTGATTGGGTCCCGTGGCCAGCAGTTCCGGCTTCTTGTACTGCGGATGACGAAGCTGGTTGCGGCGCTCCTTCAACTCACCGTTTTCAGCCAGGATGCGATGCATGGTGCGGATCGAGCAGAGATAAACGCCTTCATCGATCAAGGTGGCATAGACCTCCGCCGGGGCCTTGTCCGAGAAGCGTTCCGAGTGCAGATGATCGAGCACAGTCTGCCGTTCGGCGGCATCCAGAGCACGCGCCGGCGTGGGGCGGACCCGGCGCGGAGCGGCTGGCTGCATCTGGCGATACAACGTGGCACGGGGGACACCAAGGGCCCGGCAAGCGACAGCCTGACCAACGCTAGAACCCAATTCCAGAGCGGCGCTCATCAGTTCTCCTCGTCGATCTGGATATTCGGAATCGGGTTGCCCAACAACGCAGCCACTTTTTTTTGAACTTCAATGATCAACTCGGCGTTCTTCAGCTTCTTGGTCAGGCGGGCATTGGCAGCCTGTAGTTCGCGGTTCTCCTTCACCAGTGGACTGACAACCACCTTGGGGCCGCGCTTCTTGGGCGTGAGAGCGTCGAACTCTCCCTGCTTTAGCTGCCGTCTCCAGGTGGTCAGGTGCGAGGAGTAGAGACCCTCGCGGCGCAACAGGGCGCCCACCACGCCGGAATCGTAAGCGGCTTCGGCCTGGTCGAGGATCGAGCGCTTATACTCGGCGGTGAAACGACGACGACGCGGACGG
>PKXI01000288.1:0-6968 GCA_003133425.1 Acidobacteriaceae bacterium | reverse complement strand
TCACTCATGTTGGCACAGAGGGCAGCGCCCAGAGAGATTCGGGATTTCTAGGTCTTATTAGTGGTATTGTGGCGATCGATGCAGAGGACGTGTCAAAACAATTCTCGCGCGACTAACGACTTGGATGAATATGGAAACATACTCGCAGGGCCTATCATTGAGAGCTCATCGATCCACATCTTCCCTCAACCTGCGTTGATAACGACACCTTGGACCGACGGTCCCATTGAGGACATGTCGTCCGGCCCAAGGCTATCAAACTACAGATGTATGGCCGGCTGGATTTGAACATCTCAAAACACGCGTATTGCGCTGGGATGCAGCAAGCACGCTCTGAACCTGCACCGAAAGTGCGGTAGAGCAAATCCAAGTGCAGCGCGACACCTTCCTCGGCGCTGCCTTCATGTTCTGAATCCTGGGTTGGGAAGATGCATTCCGCCGTTGGCATAAAGGCTTTCGGCCAGCCATGTGCCGTCGCCAGGCGCCGTCTCAGTGTGATCACCCCATAACTATGCTTGCTCTGCTTCCTCGCCTAACCGGAATAAAGGATCACCGATCCGATCGCTGATCAGGGGCTTGATTTCGGTCAGGGTTTGTTTTCTCCTCCTGGGGTGTCTTTGCATTTCCCAGCAGATTACCAACAATCAGGAGGTTCTTCGTCTCCCCGGGTGCTGTGGAAAGAAAGACGTCTGTTCCTGGCATCGCTTTGCTATCTCGAACGATTGCTCCTGGGGTACCATCCAGGCGGATAATGGGCGTGCCTGCAAGAGGTTTGCGCGTGCTGACCTGATCCAACTCAAGGTTGGTTGAATTCTCGACTCGGAATGCCGGCCCCACCTGTGGAGTCAACTGAACGTTGTGCAATTCCAACCCATCGGTATAATTCCCAATCAGTCCGGTCTTCCCGATACCGATGATGTTGCTAATGTGGAGATTTGAAATGGGCATCTCTGGTAAACCCTCTACGTCGATCAAGACTTTGGCGCCGTTTACGACCATGTTGCTTATAGAGATATTCCGGAACACTGGAGTGCGTTTTGAGACTGGTTCCTCCGAAGTTCTTGTTTCTCCTTCCATCATGTAGTAATTGGTTACCGTGATGGCCTCTCCAACATTCTCCATGGTCCAGTTATCGAAGCTGAGATCCTCGACTACCCCGCCGCGCCCCCGCGCACTCTTAATTCGAACGCCATTTTGAGTGTCAAGCACTGTCATATTGTTCGCAACAATATTGCGTACACTCCCAGAAGTCTCGCTGCCTATCGTAACCGCGCCATGCGCGTGATGCACCGTGCAATTGGTAATGGCTACGTCCTCAGTCGGACGATTCACGCGCAATCCGTCGGCATCCTTTCCCGACTTGATGACAATTCCGTCATCGCCCGTATCGATATAATCATTCAACAACTTTACAAAGCGGCTTGAGTCCACCACGATTCCATCCGTATGCACGCCGGGGTAGGTCTCAATCACAAGATTTTCGATGACTGCATTTTCGCTGTATAACAAGTGAACCGTCCACATCGGCGAGCCAACGAAATGCAACCCGTCCACAAGGATGTTTTTGCTGTTCATAAACCGGATGAAAGACGGCCTGAGCTCCGCAGCGACTGCTTCGTCTTCCTCTTTCGAAATCGGCTTATTCGCATTCAAATCGTTCAGCATCTTCTCCCAGTTCGGGCCGTTGGCGCTGCCCGGATCAGAGCCGTTGGCCTTCATCCGCTCATGTAGTTTCATCCATCCTTCATTCGGACTGGTAAGGGTGCCGCGTCCTTCGACGGCCACAATTTCTAGATCGTGACCGCCAATCAAGGGCACGGGGGTCAGCGTCTCAATGCCTTGCTGGCGACCAGGAGTGAAAGGCAGCATCACTGCAGGAAAGCGCACAATCGCCCCGGCGTCAAAATACAAGGTGAGATTACTCACCATCTCGATTGGGCCTGTAACATAGGTGCCGGCAGGAACGTAGACGGTGCCCCCGCCTGCCTTCTTCGCTGCTTGAATCGCGGCGCGAAATGCATCCGTAGCAGGCGCAGAGCCATCATTGTGTGCCCCGTAGTCCAAAATGTTGAAGAACGGCCCGCTCTCCTTCGCGAGTGCAGGAGCCGTTCCCCACCGGAGTACTTCCAAAAGACAGACAATGATTAGCATAAACAGAAACCAAGGCGATCGACGCATAGCGCTCCTTCTTTAATCAATTACTAGTGTGAAGAGTCTCGTTACATCATTTGGCCTTCGATACGAGCGCTTTCGATTACGAGCGATAGAATGCCAGTAACGCAGCTAACTAACCTGCGCTTGCGTCGACGCTGTGAGTCTGGTTGTTAACCAATCTCAAGAACTGCCTCGATGTCCCCGACTCGTGGGATTGCAAAATAGGATATTGCTACAGATAAATCACGAAATGAAGCTGATGATATGTTGCGAACAGCGCAGAAGGTCGCGAACCTTGTAGCTTCCAGGAGCGGCACGGGACCAAAATCCCGCACCGCCCGACGTTGAAAAGGTAAAGGCTAAAACACGATGCGCCCACCGAGCTGCACCTGCCTCGGTTGGGAGGTCGAGGGTACCGACGTTACGTAGCCGAAGCTGCTGGAAGTCGCGCTTGAAATATTTGCTGGTGAAAACACCGCGTGGTTGAGAGTGTTAAACGTCTCGAAGCGGAGTTGCAGGTAAGCCTCCTCCGTGAATTTGAAGTTCTTCAGGATAGATGCGTCCATGTTGTTGAACCCATCTGACCGCACAGACGAAATCGTCTGTGGTAGAGTCCTATAGTGATTGACATACTGCCCGTTGAAAAACGCAGAGCCGTCACAGGATTGTCCGCTGGCTACCGTACAGCTTGAACTGTTCCCAGTGACGAACACGCTGGGAGCGTTGACGATTGAGGGATTTCCTAAGCCCGCAACGTTGGTGTTGCGCGGATTACTCTTGATGTCCTTGATCGTCATTCCCGGCTGCAACGGAATATCCGCCGACCAGTAAATTGGAGGGCCGGTCTGGAATTGATAAATGGAGTTGAGAACGAAGCCGCCGAAGAGTTCGTCCATGAGCTTACTATCGCGGAAGGCTATCATCTTACCGCGTCCGAGTGGTAAATCATAAGTCCCACCGACTGTGAAGTGGTGCGTATGGTCGAAGGGCGAAATCCGGTGCGTAGGCTTCTTGTCCTGGTCGTTCAGGAAAGTATCTGCCTCAGTCAATTTCGCGAAGCTGTAGTTTGCCGTCAAAGTCAGGCCGTGACTTGCCCTTTGCTGAATGTGGATCATCCCGCTGTGGAAATACGACTGACCAATGGTCTGGTTTTGTTCAGTGATGGAGGTACTGCCAAACTGCGGATACGGAACCAGCAGATTACTAAGCGCCGTTGTGGCCCCGTTAAAGCTGCTGTTGCCGTTTGGCAATAACCCGGCGAACGGATTAGGCACGGCCGTCGCAATTGCGGTCGCCAGATTCTGATCTCGGTAAGGATTTGTTGTGAGGTACTGAAGCAGCGTGGCGTTGATGTTCTGCGCAGCTATGGGAAGATGCACGGCGTGATTACCCGCGTAGAGAACTTCAAGCAGAGTATTGCTGTTGAGAGTTTGTTGAAAGCCAATATTCCAGCGCTGCGAATATGGATCATGCTGCACCGGAGCCATGAATGTAATTGCAGAGGGTGACCCGAGGTAGGTGCTTGCTCCCAGCGATGAACCGGTTGCACTCGCGAATCCGCTTGGGAACGGATTGCTCAGTGTGCTTGCGTTGGTAAAGTAAGAGTTGTTCGTTGCCTGGTAGGAAGTGGAGGAACTGAAACCCTCCTGGTTGCTGAAGGCGCTGGAGGAATACGATCCATTTGCACCAAGGCTCGCCATCGTTTCCGGCTGCAGGAAAAGTCCGAAGCCGCCACGAATCACGGTTCTATTGTTGAACTTCGCAGGGCTGTAAGAGAAACCGATTCTTGGGCTGAAGAAACCACTGTTCGTGTTGTACACCGCGCCGTTCTTACCGCTCGCAAAAGTCAGTCCACCCAGCGTGTTAATGCTGGTTACTGCCACCGTGGTGTTGTTGGTGGTCGCAGTGTCTTTGGTGGGCAAGAAGGCCGTCGCAGCAGCTGTCGAGGCAGAGTTCACGGCGGTTGGACTGAAGCCGTTTACCGTGCTCCCTAACCTCTCTTCGTAGGGTGTATCGATATCGAATCGCAGCCCCAGATTTACAGTAAAGTGGTCATTTACCCGCCAATCGTCCTGCACGAACGAGCCAGTATAGTAGGAGTGATAGTCGGCACGGGCGGCAATGTCATACTGGCCCGAGGTCGGCAGCCCAAGAAGGAATGAGGCTATATCTCCGCCGAATTTCTGAGCTGAACCACTCGTCCCGGAAGTAACAAAGTTGGTAGCGAAGGTGAAACTGCCGGATGGATTACCGAAGTTCTGGACGCTCAAACGGTATTGCCGCCCATCGAAGCCGATCTTAAGCATATGTTTGCCCATCGACTTCACCACGTCTGCAAAAATCTGGTAACTGGTTGTTGGTGCGACGGACGTGCTGTTATAGCTGAGGCATTGGATACTCGTAAAGCTGCCACATGTCCCGAAAGAGGTATAGGGAAGCATGATCCTTGTTGCGGGGTTCGCCAGGTTGGAGGGCAGCCCCACGGATTTTGGGCCGTACGCTTCTGCTGGCGTTTCATGCGATTCGTAGTAGAAAGTGTAGTTCCCTCGCACATCTAAAACCGTCGAGGAGTTCAATGTGAAGACATTGTCTATCGTCAATCCCCAATTTCGGCGTGCGTTATTGGAGCCGCCGGTCTGATTCTGAAAGTAATCGTTCTTTACCGCGCTGCGCTGCGTATGGCGGATGTCACCGAACAGGTGATCTCGGGCACTCAAATTGTAGTCAAGGCGCCCGAACTCGTTCGTATACTTGTCGGCGGTAGGCGCATTGCTGTTGTAGTTGTTCAAGCCGGTGGCGGTAACGTCGGTCGTATCGTTCGGTTCGGGATAGAGCTTCAAATAGGCGGCTGCGACAGGGTCAAGGGCTAGGTTGGCATGGGCTACGCCCTGGCAGTAGGATGTACCGGCCCACAGACAGTTATTAGGAACAGCCGTCCTGGTGAACTTGCCGCCGACCAGCGTTCCGGTATTCGGCTGATAGAGTTGATTGCTCGATCCCCCTGCCGCCGTTGATAGAAGCGCCGAGAAATCGCCATTGCGCTCCGCGTCGGTCGGAACGGTTGTCAACTGCGCCTGTGGCGTACTGTCCCTCAAGCCCTCCCAGGCAAAGAAAAAGAACAGTTTGTCCTTGCCATTGAAGATTCTCGGAATCCAAACCGGTCCGCCTGTCGTTAGACCGTACTGGTTATAGTGAAATACCGGCAACTTGGTGCCGGTACGGCCATTGAAGTAGAGATTCGCATCCAGGTTCGGAACCTGGTTGAATTCATACATAGTCCCATGTAGCGCATTTGTACCGCCCTTGGAAATCTGATTGATCACGCCGCCAATGGTGTGTCCGAAGGATGCATCTGTATCGAACGGCCGCACTGAGACTTCCTGCACCGAGTCCTGGGTCGGGCTATAAGCCTGCGAACCGAGACTGGTCAGATCCGGCGAACCATCCAACAGGACCTCGCTGGTTTGGTTCGGCGTTCCGCCAATGCTCCATGAATTTGCGGCGGCGCTATCAAATGGATGCGAGATTCCCGGGGCAGAGGTCGTAATGACGCCAACCGATAGTGAGGCGAAGACAACCGGCGTACGCCCGTTGAGTGGCAAATCTGCTACCGATTCGGTCGAGATTACCTGTCCAATTGATGCATCCGCCTGATTCACCAATGGCGCTTCCCCTGTCACCGTCACCGTCTGAGCAGCACTTCCGATCTTAAGAGCAAGGTTAATGATCAGATGTGCCTGTCCCTCCAGCGTAATGTTGCTTCGGGCCGTGTTTTCAAATCCGGCCTTCTCTACTGTGATCGTGTATTCTCCGGGCGGAAGAAACGGCAATACATACTGGCCCGCGTTGTCGCTGATTGTGTGATTGATGCTTCCTGTGTTCACTTCCTTGACTTCTACAGAGGCACTGGGCACAACGGCACCGGTAGGATCGGTAACCGAACCGCTAATGGTTCCGCGGAACTCCTGCGCCGACGCTCCGATTGGGCGTAGCAACACACAGCAAACGAGCAGCATGAGCAAACCGGTGGCTATCCTGCAGAAACCGAGATGTAAACTGATGGTCTTTTCGGACCTTTCGAGACTTCCGGTTGCGTGATCCGACAACAAGCCGGTCTGACCTGCATGTCCTTCAATATTCGATTGCACTATGAGTGCCTCCTTAGAAGTTGGTCATCAAGTTTCGTGAATATTTCCTTTGGCAGGGCTTCTCTGTTGGTTTGCCGATCATGTTTTAGACACTTGACCTCTGCCGATACGCGACAAGCGCTGGCCGTAATTCTGGAACGGTGTGGATGGTAATCTGGTCCGACCACTGCTGTCAACGACGCATTTGTCTTTATGTAGGAAGCAGTCCTGTCAGATTCCCAACCTTCATTCGTAAACAGCGACGCATCAATAGCCTGCAGTGAGGCCAGGGGACTTTTACAACTGGACGAAGCTCTCAATGGCCTTATCGGCTTTGTGATAGGCGCGGTCCAGTTTGCTGTTTGGTCTACATTCCGGGGCAGACTTGAAATTGTCCAATAGAACAATGGAGCGACATTCTGGGGCAAGGGATTTTCCGACTATAGAGAGCGCGCTCAACAGCCTTGATGAGGACGTCCCACACACACTACGAACGATTAGAGCAATCGAAAGGCCTTACCCAGCTTGACTCTGGCATCTGGAAGTGGGAGGCGCATCGCAGTTCCTAAGAGGAATGGCAGCTATCCGCTAGCTGGCTTTCAAATAGTTTTCTAGTTACGTGATGTTGGATATCAGACGAGTGGTCAGCCGGTTTCGGGCTGTTAACCGTTAGCCAAGATCGGAAAC
>PKXI01000246.1 GCA_003133425.1 Acidobacteriaceae bacterium | reverse complement strand
CGGGCTCGTAGCTGATTGCTGCTAGTTGTCTCTGTTCCGCCATTGGCGGACCAGATCATCGACGGCTTCGGGCCACTGGGAGAACTGGAATTCAAAGCCGGCTTCGAGGAGCCGGCGCGGAACTACGCGGCGACTCTTCAAAACCAACTCTGATTCGGTGCGCAAGAGGAATGTGCCGATCTCGAGCAGGGGCCACGGCATCGGCAGGCCGTTCGGCATACCCCATGCATCGCGCAACGCCTCCATGAACTCGCGGTTCGGCAGCGGATGGGGAGCGGCGATGTTGACGGGACCGGCCAGGTCTTCGCGATCGATGAGGAACTCGACGGCGCGGGCAAAATCGATCTCATGAATCCAGGAGACGAACTGACGTCCGTTACCTTGTGTCCCGCCAAGACCAATTCGCACCAAGTTCAAAAAAGTGGCAAAGGTGCTGCCGGGAACGGGGCTGAGGACGATGGCGCTGCGCATTGCCACCTTGCGCGTGCGCGGGGTCTGGGTCTCAAAGAACGCGGCTTCCCAATCCTTTGCCACGCTAATCGAGAAATCCCACGTCTCTGGAGCGCGCCGTCTCTTTGAAATCAGCTCGTGCCCGCCCAATTCGCCGGTGGCTTCATCCATGGGCCGGTCGAGCGCATGGCGATAAATCGTGGCCGTCGATGCGTTCAGCCACACGCGCGGGGGTTCGTTGAGCCTGGCTATCACGTGGTTCAGCAGCCTGGTTGTTCCAATGCGCGAGGCGTAGATCTTCCACCGGTTCTCCGCGTGGTAACGGCAGTTTACGCTGCGTCCTGCCAGGTTAATGCAGACGTCCGCGCCTTCAAGCGTTTCGATCCACGGCCCAATCTGCTCTCCGTCCCAGTGAACCGTTTGCCAGGGCGCCGTGTAGGGTCCGCGCGTGAGCACAGTTACATGGTGGCCGCGCTCCTGGAAGAATTGCGCGAGCATCCGCCCGACCTGTCCGCTGCCGCCGGGCAGCACGATGCGAAGCGGGCGCGTTGTCATCGTCAAGCCTTTCCGTAGATGTTTTTCAGCAGTTCTCCGGCGGGCAGGTAGAGCGGGCGCAGCAGTGGGACTCCGGAAAATTTAAGCACCAGAAGCATCATAGACAGAGTCTTGTCGAAGAGTAGCGCAGTTCGCTCCCGATTCGGTGAGCGATCATAAACCCAGAACAACATGAGGCCCATCTGTAAGAGCCAAAGCAGGCGGGGTAGATAGGAAAGGATGGACGGCGGGAGCTTCACCTTCGAATCAGTGACCGCACGCTGAAAGAAGGCAATGTCCTGGTCGCGAATCGACGCGGTGGCCGCGCTGAACGGGGAGAGCGGGTGCTTTGGATCGATATGCGCGGAGAGCGCGCCCAACAGCGCCTGGTTGGGCGAGAAATACTCAAACTTTTTGCCGATGATTCCGCGCAGCCGCTGCTCAAGGTTCGTGCTCTCCGAGAGAATGTGCTCGATGGACGGTGCCATCTCCTGCTGCGCTTGGCGATAGAACGCCATGACCAGCGCATCTTTCGAATCGAAGTAATAGTAGGCCGCACCGAGCGACATTCCGGCCGCGGCGGCGATCTCGCGCATGGTGGCCGCGTCGAATCCACGCTCTCGAAATACGCCCAAAGCCGCGGTCAGAATCCGGCCGCGGGTCGCCTCGGATTTTGGAGTCAATTGTTGCCCCATGGCCGTCATGATGCCGCCGTCCCGTTTACCGCGTTTCCGCGCCGCCTGAAGATTGCCAGCAACAGTAAATTGAACAAGTGCGCAAACCCCAGCAGGAGCAAAAAGCCCCCCACCTTGGCACTAACAGCCTGGGCTACCATCTCATAGCTGTTGATTTGTTGCCAGAAAGTCTGATACGAGACTCCAACATATCCAATGCTCACCAGATAGAAACCCACATCCAGCAAGTGCGCGACGGCTCGAACCAGGGTTGTATTGCCACCAAAGGAGTCGCCGAGAAATACTGACCCGGCGCGATGCAAGGTGCGCCCGAGCCAGAAGATCAGCGCGGCGCATAATCCAAAATAGGATGCGTAGTAGGCTTCCAGATACATATTCGACCTCCAGTCCGTTTTGAGAATTTGAACACGTTCAAAACAAAGATAGACCCGGTTGGGCCGGAGGTCAAGGGGAAAATGAACAAGTTCAAAACATTGGCGTGAAGACGGCTTTGCGGCGCCGTGTGGAGAATGCGAAGTATGGTCTTTTGAGGCTCCGGAGAGCTTTACGGGCGGGTCTGGTACGGATATCCGCGCAAAAACTGACGTCTGCGGTACTTACGGTATTCCTGGACGATCAGGATAATGATCAGCAAGAGGACCGCCAGCGGAACAAAGGCGATCCAGACCGGCTGGACAACGCGGTCTCCGCCCACGCTGGCTGAAGCGGGCGCCTGAAGGTCTCCAAACACGGCCACCAGGTCTTTTGCCACGGTGACGTTCTCTCCCAGCCGGACGGAGCCGAAGATACTGACCATGTCGCCGCCGATGGATGAGTTCTCCGCCGCCGTGATGTTGCCGAAGAAGTTCACCACGTCATGATGTGCGACGCCGGAGACGTGGACGTTTCCGAAGAACACCACGATGTCGCCTTTGACCTCGCCGTCAACGTGCACGCTGCAAAAGAAGCACACGGCGTCGCCAATGGGGTTGCCGGCGGCTACGTTGATGTTGCTGCCGAACTGCACCATGTCGCGGTCCGCGTGGGCGGGGGTGGCGGCGACCGCAAGAGCCGCTGCCAGCAGGAAAGCAAAGAGAGCTCGTCGCATCGTTATGCGCTCCTACCTGGTCATACGCAGGGGCGGAAGGAAAAGTTCCCGGGAAAACCGGACAATCCAAGGCTGGGGGGAACCTCCAACCAAATCCTGACTAGAATCCGACTTTCTCTTCGAAGTGCGACAAGTGGCAGCGGCAGAAGCCGTGTCGGATTCCGTAGAACGATAATCCATCTCGCTTGCGCAGTCGAGCACTCAAATGACGAGGTCAGCGGCAAAAACGTGCATCAGGTCAAAAGAGGCGGTCCGGCACATGTCCGGCGGCCCAATAAATAAAAGTCAATCACTCCGGCTGCATACCCGTTTTCGCAGGACCCAGCGCCGCCGTCCAGTCCGCGGCCCGGTCCACCAGGATGTCGGGCTTGGTCTCCAGAATTGACTGTGAGCCGAACCCGAACGCACATCCGATGGACCAGGCTCCGGCGTTTCGCGCCGTCTCGACGTCAACTTGGCTGTCGCCGATCATCACCGTATCCTCCGGACTAGCTCCGGTCTCTTCCATCAGCGCTCGTAGTCCCATCGGATCGGGTTTCTTCATCGGAAAGCTGTCGCCGCCGTAGATGTGCAAAAAGTAGTTCGCCATCCCCAGCCCTTCGCAGATGCCGCGCGCCGGCCGCACCGGCTTATTTGTCAGGACGGCCATTATGCGCGGAGTTCCGCCAGGCGCGTCGTGCAGGTCTTTGAGCGCCGCCAGCGCCTCGAGAACCCCGTCGTAGGCGTAGGTAAAGTCCAATTTGTGCTCGCGGTAGTACTTGAGGAAGAAGTCATACGCTTCGGCCAACAGCTTCTCGTCCACTTGCTCGGGTGTCATGAAGCCGGCCATCGCCAACGACCGCCGCATCATCATCGGAGCTCCGTTGCCCACAAAGCTCGCGATCGCCGGGTCCGGAAGGGCGTCAAAGCCAAACTGGCTCAGCGCGGCGTTTACGCTGTTGCATAAATCCTGAGCCGAGTCGATAAGGGTTCCATCCAGATCGAAAACGAGCAACTTCAACCGTTCGACGGGCAGCGGGCGAAAGACATGAACCATACCTCCAGTGTATCGAAAGAGAGACCGAATCCGCCGTAACTCCGAGGGCTCCAGATCTCGCTTTTGAGACTGGGAGCCGATAAACTCTGCCCCATCCTTCTTGGGCTCCCTGCCTCTCGAATGCGATGATGTTTTCGGAGCCCGAACTCATTGAACTGCGCACTGCCGCTTTGGTGAAAGGACATCGACCGGTGAAGAAGCACTTTCTATTACTCGCTGCACTTTTCTCCATAACCACCGCACCCATCTACTCGGCCGCTCAGCAACCTGCAGTGTCGAAGGCGCAGCAGCCTGTCTTCAGCGTGAATGCCCAGGCAGAGCGTCTGCAAAACCTGGATACCCTCAAGAAGCAACTTGAGCAATACCACGATTGCACCTGCAAGTGCGGCTGCTATACGCACGACATCGATACCCAGGCCGATCGCGCCATTGCTTTCCTGCGCCGCCGCGCCGCGCATCATAATCCGCAGGAAAAACTGGCGATGGTTTTCGACATCGACGAAACCACGCTCTCCAATTACACGGAGATGCTGGCTGCCGGCTTCGCTTACGAAAGCAAGGCGTTTGATGCATGGGTTCAGACTGCAAAGGCCCCGTCAATTCCGGGCAGCCTGCGTGTGTTCAAGGAGGCCCAGAGGCTGGGCGTCAGTGTTTTCTTCATCACTGGCCGGCATGAGAACGAGCGCGATGCTACCGAGCGGAATCTTCGCGAGCAGGGATTTGAGAACTGGCAGCAACTGACGCTACGGCCGGCCTCGGGAGGTCCAGCAACCACGATCGAATACAAATCGGCTGAGCGCGGAAAGATTGTTGCGCAGGGATACAAGATTGTGCTCAACGTCGGCGACCAGTGGAGCGACTTGAAGGGCAAGCCCGAAGCCGAGTTTTCCGTAAAGTATCCGGACCCGTATTACTTTCTTCCATAGGCGTTGACGCGCGTACTGTGTTGCGCTGTCTCTGCGGGCTGAGCGGATGCGGTCGAAGACACGTGCATCGTGCGCAATGTATCATGGCGCGCATGAAAAAGCTGGCCCTTTTCTCCGCGCTTGTTTTGGTTGTTTTGCGTTTCTCCCTCCATGCGAACGCCGCCGACAAGCTCTCCGCTCCGGAGTTGATTGCCCTGGCAAAGGCCCAAAGCCCGCAACTCCGGGCGGCCATTGAAGCCACCTTTTCCGCCAAGGACCTGCACGATGGCACCGCGTGGGCCGGGCACGGTTCGGACTTCTTCTTTGCTGTCGAGTCCGCCACTCCGCCGTCGCTGGTCATCGACGATTTCGCCGGCAGCCCGACCGAGCAGATTGCGGGCTCCAATCTCTGGTACGCTTCGGCGCAAATTGAGCCAGTCGGCCGCATGCACCAGTTCCACTATCTTGTTGCTGGCGAATCCTTTGGTGGGCGCCTCGATCTGCCTGCCTTCAGTCCGCTCTCTTATCTTCAACCCGGCACGCCGACTGGCACGCTTTCTGAGAAGCTCATTCATACGAGCAAAATCTACGATGGGATGAAGAGCGAGTACTGGATCTACGTTCCTGCCCAATACGATTCCAAAGTTCCAGCGGCGGTCATGGTGTTTCAGGATGGCGGCGGATACATTGATCGCAACGGCAACAACCCCGCACTCAACGTGATTGACAACCTGATCGCCCAAAAGAAAATCCCGGTGATGATCTGCGCCTTCATCAACCCGGGCGATATTTCTGGCTCGCCGGGCACGCCTACTTACGACTTTGTGAAAGCCTATGGCGACAAGTGGAGCCGCACCTTGAAGGACTCGATGCGCAGCACACTTTATGACACGGTGAGCGACCGCTATCCGCGATTTCTGCGCGACGAAATTCTGGCCGAGGTGGGCGCGAAATACAACCTGCGCAAGGACGCATACAGCCACGGCATCACCGGCCTTTCGTCGGGCGGCATCTGCAGTTTCAACGCCGGTTGGCAAATGCCTGACGAATTCAGCCGCGTGTTGAGCTGGATCGGCAGCTTTACATCTATCCAGTGGAAAGAGGCCCCGGCTAACTCCGACGGCGGTCAGGATTATCCGGAGAAGATTCTGCGCGAGCCGAAGCGCAATCTACGCGTCTGGCTTCAGGACGGCGCGAACGATATGGAAAACGCACACTATGGAAGCTGGCCGACGGCCAACATCCGGATGGCCAACGCCCTCAAGACCAGGGACTACGACTTTCACTTGAGCTTTGGTAAGGGGACGCATAACTCGGCACAGGGTGCCGCGGAGTTTCCCCAGGAGATGATCTGGCTTTGGCGCGACTATGATGCTGCGAAGACCGAGCAGTTGTTTACTCCCGACCCAGGCGAGAAAGACAAACCCTATTTTCGGGTTGCCACTCTCAACCGCGGGAGCGATGAGTAGAGAAGGGAATTGCGGAGTGGAAAAAGAATCAGGCGAGGCCCTCCCAAGGAGCCTTTCGAGCCTCGCCTAAAAAACGTCTGAGAGCTGCGCTGGTTTCAGCAGGTCAAGAAACTTTGAAGTGACAGCCGATTTCAATGCACCCGAATGCTGCCCGAGCCGGTCTCAATCCTCACCGTTGGTCCGCCACCATTGATCTTGCCGGTAACGTGATGCCGGTTGGAGGTTCCCTGCGTCGTCATCTCCCGGTCAGTATGAACGCTGCCTGAGCCGGTCTCGGCATCAAGCGTCAACCCGGCGTCGCCGGGCCAGACTTCGACGCTGCCTGAGCCGGTCTCAAGCTTCCAGGCAGCGGCCGGCGTTCCACCTGCCTTGATCGAACCTGAGCCGGTCTCGGCGTGCAATCCGCCGTGCAGGTTGCGCAGCTCGATCGAGCCCGAGCCTGTTTCGGCCTTCACGTCTCCATCACCGATTTGCTCGGCGTAGATGTTGCCCGAGCCAGTATCCACTGAGAAGCTGCCGTGCAGTCCGGTCGCGTGAATACTGCCCGAACCGGTGCTCAGCTTGGTGTTTTCACCGACGCCGTCGTCGGTCACCTCGCCGGAGCCCGAGGCCGCGTTCAGATAGGAATCCACCGGGGCCTCAATTTCGTAGTCGATGCTGATGTTGTGCAGATTCTCGTGTCGAGCGCCGATGCGCACGATGTTTCCCGTCTGCTCGATGGGCGGATTGGCCGCGATCTGCTTGACCTGTTCATCGTTTGCGCCCCAACTGGACCGCACCCGTCCAAAGATATGGATTTGATTGCCGGTGCCGTGCGTCAGGTGGATGCTTCCGGAGCCCGTGGCAACCGTCAGCTCGGCTCTGCCTTTCAACGTCAGGTTTCGCTCGAAGGTAGCCTCAGCGCCCAGCGCCGGAACAGCCGCCAGCGTCAGCGCAGCCGCTCCGATGAGGACCGCAGTTTCCGCAAGAAGATTCTTCATTTCTTTCCTCACTTCCTAACAGACCAGGGGGACGGTGAACAATAGACAGCCATTCCCGCAATACAGTCAGCATCCCGATTGCCAAACGGGCTCGAACGACAAACCCAATGGTTTGAGCAGGTTCGACACAGCGCACAATATTCGAGTGACCTCTCCATGTCCGCTTCCGAACACCGCTGTGCGTCTACGGACAAACAAAGCCTGGGCATGGAGATGGACCGCCTTCAAACCAGTACGCTATCCGACCTTTTGCCGTTCCAAATTTTCTCCCTGCGGCCTATCAATAGTCGAAAATCGAGAACTCAGAACTGGGGATTGTGAACGGCCGACTGATAGCTGTCGCCTGTCCGGTGCTATTCTCACACCCAGATGCAAGGGCTTTCGCTGCTCAAATTTGTCGCCGTGGCCATGCTCATCCTGGCCAACGCCTTTTTTGTGGCTGCCGAGTTCGCGCTGGTTTCCATTCGTGAGACGCGCATCGAGCAAATGCTCGCTGCCCGTGTCGCCGGAGCCCGCGCCGTCCGCCGTCTGCAGCGAGGTCTTGACGAACTGCTCCCCGCCGTCCAACTTGGCGTGACCCTTTGCTCGTTGGCTCTTGGTTGGCTCGGCGAACCACTCGCCGCCTCGATTCTCATGGGCTGGTTTGGCAGGCTACCTCACGCCAACCTCTACGCCCAGATCGCTGCCGTCACTCTCGGCTTTGCGCTCATCACCTACTTCCATGTCGTCGTTGGCGAGCTGGTGCCCAAGTCCCTCGCGCTGCGCCGTGCCGAGGCCCTGGCTGTGGCTGTGGCCCCGCCAATGCTGGTTTTCATGGCCCTGGCGCGACCAGCGGTCCGCCTGCTCAAGGTGTCTGCTGCGGCTGTGCTGCGCGGCTTCGACGTTCCGCTCACGGAGCGCGCAGCGGTCCACTCTTCTGATGAACTCAAGCTCATCGCTACCGCCGCACGCCGCATGGGCCTGCTGCCCGAATTCCAGGAGACTCTCGTCCACCGCGCGCTCGAACTCGATGACGTGTCTATCCGCGAAATCATGACCCCGCGCCAGAAAATCTTCTCGTTGCCTTCAAACATGCTGCTTGAGGAAGCCAGCGCCAAGGTTATCGCCCGCCATCGCTCGCGTGTTCCGGTCTACGACGAAGCCCGCGGCCCGGAGCACATCATCGGCGTCCTCTATGCACGCGACCTTGCCCGCCTCATCTTCTTCCGTTCCACTCCTGAACGGAGTGAATCTGAGGCGAAGCAGCTCGAGATCTGGGAATCATCAAACCCGGTCGCGCGCTTGACCACGCCGTTTGTAGAACTCCGTGTTCGCCAGGTCATGCGCGACGTGCTGATGGTTCCGGAAACCAAATCGGTTCTCGACCTGATTCGCGACTTCCAGCAGCGCCGCCGCCACATGGCTGTCGTCGTGGACGAATATGGATCTGTGGTGGGCCTGGTCACGGCCGAGGACGCCATTGAGCAACTCACTGGTGAACTCGACGACGAGTTCGACTCGCCGGCCGTTCCGGTTCTCACGACTGCGTCGGGCGCTCTGCTGATGGACGGAGGCGTGAACCTGCGTGACCTGGAAACGCAGATGCAATGGAGCCTGCCGCGCGACGGCGGCGTTGAAACTCTAGCCGGATTTCTGCTGGTGCGCCTCGCCCACATTCCCCAGCCGGGCGAATCGATCGTCTATGACGGGCGCCGCTTGACCGTCGTAGAGATGGAAAACCGCCGCATCGCCAAAATCCGCGTCGAGCCGTTGGACGAACAGGCTGCAAGCAGCGACAGATTTCCATTTCTCCCGTAACCTTCGCCAAAGCGCTCGGTTCATGCGCACCCGGCGTATACTGGCGCGGGCCGAATAGACGACATCAAAGGTCGCTCCTGCTGAACAGAGCAGCTATAGGTTCACTTAAACACGGCCAAGAGAGAGAACAGGTATATGAAGAGACGAGCATTTCTTTTGCAGTCGGGAGCCGGGCTGGCCGCGGCTGCATTGCCTGGTTTGGCGCAGGTTCCAGGAACTCAAAAAGACGGCGCCGTTCAGCATCCGGAGCCCGCTGCAATTGGCAATGGAGATGCTGCTCATCGAAGCATCGTTCATCCCGGAATCTTACAGACGCGCGCGGATCTGGAATTCATGAAGGCCAAAGTGAAGGCCGGCGAAGAACCATGGAAGTCCGCATGGGATCGGCTGCAGGCCGAGCCGAACTCCTCGCTCGACTTCAAGCCGACACCATTCGCACACATTATTCGGGGTGCATACGGCGCGGGACAAAAGGGTGGAGCGGAACTCTCGGCGAGCGCTGCTGCTGCCGACGCACATGTGATTCAGTGGTACGTCACGGGCAACGAGGCCTATGCGCGCAAGGCGATCGAGATATTCGACGCGTGGTCTGGCATGCTGGGAGATTTCTTTGAGAACGACGCGATGTTGCTGGCCGGATGGACTGGTGGCGAATTTTGCAATGCAGCAGAAATTTTGCGCGCCACATATCCGGCATGGCAGGGCGAATCGCTGGCGCAGTTCAAGCGCATGCTGCTTACGGTGTATGTGCCGCTGCTGCGCATGTACTATCCCGAGGCCAACGGCAACTGGGACGCAGCGATCATGTTCACGTTGCTCGCCATTGGTATTTTCTGCGTAGACCGGAAGCTGATGGACGAGGTTTACAACCACTACCGTGTGGGCCCGGTCAACAGTGGCATCACGCGCTACGTCTATCCCAGCGGCCAGTGCGAAGAAACGTGTCGCGACCAGGGGCACGTGCAACTCGGCCTCGGCTACTTGGCCCGCGTCTGTGTGACAGCGTGGAACCAGGGCGTCGACCTTTTCGCTGAGGCCGATAATCGCTTAGCGCTCGGCTACGAATACACCGCCAGTCTGCTGCTCGGTGAGAAGGTTCACGCTTACGGCACGATACAGGACACGCGTGCCCGCTTCAGCGATATTTATGAAGGCGTGCTGCAGCACTACAAGTACGTGAAGCACATTGACCTGCCGTTCACGGAAAAGGCTGCGATGCGGGCGCGAGAGCATTCGCGCGGCGTGCTCACCTTCTTTCGTGGCGGGCAGGTATCAGGCAAACTGATACCGGCGCCGGTGCCTTCAAAAGTTGCCCATCTCGCAGGAGCGCAGGAAAGCGCCACGGCCCCGGTGCCTGCAGGTTCCATCGCAGTCGCGCCTGGTCAATCAATTCAGGACGCGCTCGATAAGCTGAAGGCAAACGGCGGAGGCATGGTTAGTCTCGCCGCTGGCCTGCACACGCTGCCTGCAACGCTGCGTCTGCCCAGCGGAGTTACCATCGCGGGCACCGGCATTGACTGCGAAGTTTTTCTCGATCCGGCGAGTACTCAATATGAGGCTGCGATCGTCAATGCCGAGGCCGATATGCACGATGTTGTGCTGCGCGATTTTGTGATTGAAGGCGCGGCAACGCCCCAAGCTTCGAAAGACCCCAATGGCGACGTGCAGAGGCGCCGCACACAGCACGGGCCCATTCGCGCGGGCATTTTATTTCTCGCAGAAGACAAGGCCGTACAGCGCAATATTCGCTTCGAGCACATCACCGTGCGGAACTGCATTTTCTCTGGCGTTTACATTTACGGAGTCGAAAAACTTGATGTCGTCAATTGCGATTTCTCGGGGAATGGCGGTGCGCCGCCGCCTGGTATCGGGAAGAACCACAACCTCAAACTCGACCATGTTTCACAGGGGAGCATCAGAGGATCGCGGTTGTGCGATTGCATGTTCGGCAATGGTGTTGCTGTCAGCTTTGGGCGCGAGGTTGCGATTCGCGATTGCGAGATCGCACGCAACGCTCTTGACGGCGTCCGCATTGCGGAGTCACGGCAGGTTACAGTCGAAGCCAATCTCGCCGAAGGCAATGGCGGCGCAGGGATTGCGCAGGAAACATGGATGGAACCCAGCCAGGGCGTTGTGATGCGTAACAACATTCTGCGGAACAACGTGATTCCAGGCTGAGTCGGTCTCAGCGTGCGCGCCAAATAACGCACTCTCGAATCCTGCCGATAAACATGAGGATTGGCGTCAACATGGATCGGTTGCTCCGGGGGCGGCGCGGGTTAATCGGGACTGAGCGTGGAGATCAACATCGCCGGAGGAAGAAAGATGGCGAACAAGAGCAAGAAGAAGCATCAGGAAACGAAGCGGGAACAGAAAGCACCAGCAGAGGGAAGCGGCATTCAAGTCTCTGCGCGGCTGGAACCAGACAACGGCAGCGCGCTTCATCTAGGCAAGGATTGCGATTACGACCGTGAACTTCGACGGCTGCAGGTTGAGCTTGTGAAGATGCAGGAGTGGATTCGCAGCGAAGGCTTGCGTGTCGTGGTTCTGTTTGAGGGCCGCGACGCGGCGGGCAAGGGAGGCGCGATCAAGCGCATCACCGAGTCGTTGAATCCCCGCGTGTGCCGCGTGGTTGCGCTCGCTACTCCTACTGAGCGCGAGAAGACCCAGTGGTACTTTCAGCGCTATGTGGCGCATCTTCCGGCGGCCGGCGAGATGGTTCTCTTCGATCGCAGCTGGTACAACCGCGCGGGCGTGGAGCGCGTGATGGGCTTCTGCACTGAGCAGCAATATCAGGAGTTCATGCAGAGCTGTCCGGAGTTTGAACGGATGTTGATTCGCTCGGGCATTCACCTGATCAAGTACTGGTTCTCGGTGAGCGATGCGGAGCAGGAGCGGCGCTTTCAGGACCGCATGGACAAGCCTACGAAGCGTTGGAAGATCAGCCCGATGGATCTGGAATCGCGCAAGCACTGGGGCGATTATTCGCGCGCGAAGGACGAGATGTTTGCGATCACGGATACCAAGCAAGCGCCCTGGTTTGTGGTGAATGCGGAGAACAAGGAGTGCGCGCGTCTCAATGTGATTCGCCACTTGCTGTCGATGATTCCGTATCGAGACCTGACGCCTGAGCCGCTGAAACTGCCCAGGCTCGAGAAATCGAAATACGTTCGGCCGCCGATTCAGGAACAGAATTTTATTCCTGAAATCTACAAGCGAGGGTTGGCCTAAGTGGTTGTTTTGAGGGCGTTAAACGTTCGCTCCGGTGGTGCGCCGTAAGCGCTAAATGTTCGCTTAGATGGTTACGAAATGGGGGCAAATGTTCGCCCAGGTGGTTGCATTTCTTTGAGCGGTTAAGCTTTCTTGCAGCCCAAAGTGACGAATTGGCTGCTAAAAAGCAGCCCAAATTGAGCAAAGGGTTGTCGAGAATTACCCATTTAGCGACCAAATAAGGCCAAACAAGGGCTAATTGTGCCAAATACGCAGCAAATATGATGTATTTCTGCGCTTTTGAGGACAGCGGATAGTGAACAGTGGGCAGTGGAAAGTGAGCAGGGGACAGGGGAGAGCCGGGCGCCGTTAGACGAGTGCATCAAGTCAGCCTCCGCTGCGCCAGATAGCACGTTAGCGAGTTAGCGGGTGGCTGGTCCCTCATTTATCTTTGTACCCAGCCCATGAAGCAGATTCTCACCCGCCTCGTCCTCACTCTTCCTGTCGTCTGGCTGGTGGTTTCGCTCGTTTTCTTACTGATTCATCTTGTTCCCGGCGACCCCGTTCTGGCGATGCTCGGAGAGGGTGCAACGCCAGCGGATATAGGCGCTCTGCGGCATTAATATGGGCTCGACCTGCCTTTGCATACGCAGTACATCCGTTACTGGACAGGCGTGGTACACGGCGATCTGGGCAGTTCGATCCGGCTGCATGACACAGTTGGCCACCCTCATCTCGCAGCGGTACCCTTATACGCTTGCACTGACCCTGGTGGCATTGGGATTCGGGCTGGTTCTGGCGCTGCCTGCGGGGATTCTGGCATTGGTGCAGCGCGGGCGCTGGCTCGATCAACTGCTCTCAGTGGTTTCGCTCTTCGGGCTCTCCGTTCCTGGAATTGCGCAGGGCCGGTGCTGATCCTGGTCTTTTCCATTGGTCTCGGCCGGCTTCCGGTATCGGGAGCGAACTCGGGCGGGACCAACTCGATTGACTGGCGCTATCTGATTCTTCCTTCGGTTGCCATGGGCGCTTCGCTGGCCGCCATTCTTACGCGCATGGTGCGCACGGCGATGCTTGAAGAGCTGGGGCAGGACTACATTCGCACGGCGCGGGCCAAGGGACTGAGTGAGACTGCCGTTGTGTGCCGGCACGCGCTGCCTAATGCGCTGGTGCCGATTGTGACGGTGGTGGGGTTACAGTTCGGTGCGCTGCTGGCGGGGGCTATTGTGACGGAGACGATCTTCAGTTGGCCGGGAGTGGGGCGGCTTACGGTCAGCGCGATATCAAACCGCGATTATGCGCTGGTGCAGGGGTGCCTGCTGTCGATTGGGCTGACGTATGTGCTGGTGAATCTGCTGACGGATGTGGTTTATCGGTGGATCAATCCGAGGATGCGGGGGTAATCAAGCCGGGTTGAGCGGAACGATCTTCGCTTCAAGCTTGCCGTCTGCGCCGATGGTGAGCAGGCCGACTGTCACCGGCAGTTCAAACCGGCGGGGGCCGCATGAGCCGGGATTGAAGTAGAGCACTCCTTTTTTTGTGAAGTAGTCGGGCACGTGCGTGTGGCCGTGGAGGACGGCGGCGAACTTGCCTGCTGCGGGGTCAAGATGCAGCGTCTTGAGGTCGTGAAGCATGTAGATGTAGCGGCCTTCGATGAGGGCTACTTCGGTTTCGGGGAGCTTACTGCAAGGGCCTTCGCGATCTACGTTGCCGCGGACCGCGGTGACGGGGGCGATTTTCTCGAGGACTTTCAAGATGGAGGGTTTGCCTACGTCGCCGAGGTGCAGGATGCGTTCTACGCCCTTGAGTGCGGGGAGGACCTCGGGGCGGAGAAGGCCGTGGGTGTCGCTGATGATGCCGATGCGCATGGATTCAGAATAGCGGGGTCCGTGGGCTGAGCGGAATTGGGCGATCCACCTTGAAGTTCTTCGCATCGCTGCGAACTTCAGGATGGGAACCCCTGGGCGTCCGGCGACAATAGGGAGATGATGGAAATCGACCGGGTAGACGAAGGGAACGTTCGAAGCAACTGGCGGCATGCGGTAGGGGCCTACACCCAACCGCGAGTGCTGCAGGTGCTGGGTCTCGGATTTGCCAGTGGCTTGCCGCTGCTGCTGACTTATTCAACTCTTTCGGCGTGGCTTTCAACAGTCGGCGTGCGGCGCGCAGCGATCGGGACCTTCGCCCTGGTTGGCACGCCTTACGCATTCAAGTTTCTGTGGTCGCCGCTGATGGATCGAGTCCCTCCGCCACTGCCTTTGGGACGGCGGCGCGGTTGGGGAATCACGATCCAGATCCTGCTGATCGGCGCAATTCTGGCTCTAGGATTGTGCGATCCAAAGCACAACTTGCCTTTAATGGCCGCCTTGGCAGTCGTGGTCGCGTTCCTGTCCGCGAGCCAGGACATCGTGATCGATGCCTGGCGCGTGGAGAGCTTGAGTAGCGATCAGCAAGCTCCCGGAGCCGCCGTGTATCAGTCCGGCTACCGGATCGGCATGCTGGTAGCCGGGGCAGGCGGCCTTTTGATCGCAGCGTATGTGGGGTGGTTCGCGGCCTACGCCACAATGGCTGCGCTCGTCGGTGTGGGGCTGCTGGTGTTTTTGCTGGGCCCCGAGCCGAAGGTCTCGGCACAAACTTCCTATGCCGTGGGATCTGGATGGCATGCGATTCGCCACGCGTTTTCGACCGCTGTGATCGGTCCCTTTCGCGATTTCATGAGTCGGCCGTTTTGGCCCGTCATTCTGATCGCCGTTTTCGGATACAAGCTGGGCGAGGCGATGGCGGGAGTGATGTCGACGCCGCTTTATATTTCATTGGGGTTCTCTCTGCCGGAGATCGCCGCTGCGTCGAAAGTGTTCGGATTTTTCTCTATTGTGACGGGGGCTCTCATCGGCGGCATCGTGACGACCAGGTTCGGAATCCGTCGCTCGCTGATTCTTTGTGGGATTTTGCAGTCGGTTGGGAACCTGTTTTTTGTTTTGCAGGTTGTAGGTGGGCATCGGATCGGCTACCTTGCTTTATGTGTGACTGCCGAAAATCTCACGGGTGCGATGGCAGGGACCGCGTTGGTGACCTACATGTCCAGTCTATGCTCGCCCGCTTTTACAGCGACTCAGTTCGCGCTGCTTTCCTCGCTTGCTTTGGTTGGCCGCACAGTGGTGGCCTCTTCGGGAGGAATCCTGTCAGAGAAGATCGGCTGGGTGCGGTTCTTTCTGCTGACCAGCGTCGTCGCGTTGCCGGCCATTCTTCTGTTCTTCTGGATTGGACCGCGCGACGAATTCAGGAACGACCAAAGCAAGCCGGCCCTCAAAGGCGTGGATGCCGAGCCCTAGAGCCAAGCTGCCGCCGCACGCGGATACGTGTCCCGCCCCTTACTTTGGTGAGAGGAAGTCCGAACGAGAGCCAAACTACAGCGACATAAGCACGAAGATGGGGTTGAACCGGATATGACGCAATTTGTGAAGGTATTGATACTTACCGCGGGGCTGGTGGTGCTGTTGATTGCAGGGCAACCGCAGGCATATTCGCAGAGCGAAAACAGGGCAAACATTCAGACCGCAGATGAGCAGTTACTTGCCCGTGCCAACCAGGAGCGCGCGCAGCTTGGTGCAGGCCGTCTGCAATGGGATCCGGCATTGGCCGCGGCCGCACTTTACCACTGCAGGCGCATGGCCGCCGAGGGGCCGATTTCACACCAATACAGGGGCGAGCCAGACCTCGAAGCGCGTGCAGGCCAGGCCGGCGCGCACTTCAGCCTGATTGAAGAGAACGTGGCCGTCGGAGCAACAGCGGACATTATTCACGAAAGTTGGATGCACTCGCCAGGGCACAGAACCAACTTGCTGAACCCCGAGGTCGATCGCGTTGGAATAGCAGTGGTGGCTAGCCGCGGCGTGCTTTATGCGGTGGCCGACTATTCTCAGGTTGTGCAATCGCTGACCGCTATCCAGGTGGAGGGTCGCGTGGCGGCACTGATTCGCCCGAGCGGGCTCTCGATTCTCGCCGATCCCTCGCTGGCGCGAGCTGCGTGCGCGATCGACGAAGGGGTGCCCCACTCCGCTAACAGCCAACAACCCGGCTTTGTGATGCGCTGGCAGGGAACCGATTTAACGCGACTGCCTCCGGCGCTGGTGAGTCGCATGGACACGAGACAATATCACCGCGCGGCAGTGGGCAGTTGCCCGGCGCGGGGGGGTGATGGCTCATTTACGGCTTACCGCGTGGCCGTGCTGCTGTTTTGAGTGATTGAAATTGAATGGAGATTGGCGTGGCGAGGTGGAGTGTGTGCTATCCCACCCATTTCGCGACAACTCCAAGACGCAGATTCTTCGACTCCGCTACGCTCCGCTCAGAAGGATGGGGCACATGGCTCCCGCCGCAAGAAGCGCATCTCTTCGTGATCTCTTCAACCGAAGTCCTGATGGTCTTTCCAGAGCTCGGGCCAGGGCAGGCGCGGTGGTCCGCAGACGAATATGTCGGGATGATACTGGCTCTCTTCGTTGCGGAGACCTTCGGAGTTTCCGTTGTGTCCGGCGAGGCGGCAGTTGGTGAAGACTGCATTGGCTTGATCAGTACTGAGACCGATGACGATGAATGTGGTGGGCTGAGGCGTCGGATAGCCGCGCAGGTATTCGGAGTTGGTGGTGCCGATGGGCTGCGGCAGGCCATAGGCGGAGCCGAGGATCTCGATGGCTCCATACTCGCCGTAGTTGCCGGTGGTGATGCCAAGATGCGCCTGCTGATCGGGCGGGAGGGAGTCGCGAATCTGAGCGACGGTACGGACGAGATTATCCCAGCCGAACTCTTCGCGGAGGTCGCCGTTGCGGCTGAGGGCGAAGTCGCGGAGCGGGCCGCTGTTGGCGAGCGGAATGACGATGGCGATGATGTAGGCGCCGACTAGCGCGAGTGCTGAAAAGAAAACAGTGGTGGTGGTGCGACGGGCCCAGCGGGGAAGAGACGCGAGCCAGCGCTGACCCATAGCCGCGCCCATGGCGATGAGCATTGGGTAGGCGGCGGCCATGTAGTAGCTGCGGCCCTTGCCGATGAAGAAGAGGGCGAGAGGAACCAGATACATGAAGGCGAGCATGCGATAGCGGCGGTTGAGGAGGAAGCCTGCGAGCCCGGTGAGCCAGAGCGGTGCTGCGAAGAGGTTGGCGCAGACGAGGAACTGGCCTTTCAGGAATCCATCGGCGCGGCCCTCGGCTACGTCGCGCACATGGATGTGCTGGAGGAAGTGGTAGGAGACGAAGTCGTGGCGGACGAGCCAGAGGAAGTTGGGGAGGAACATCAGGAGTGCGATGGCGATGGCGGCAAAGAACCATGGGCTCTTGAAATAGCGGCGTGCGGAGGTGAGGACGAGCCCGGTGAGGATGCCGGCGATGTAAAAGACGATGGCGTATTTGGTGAGGAGGCCGAGGCCGACGACGGCGCCGATGGCGATCCACCAGCGGGGATCTTCGGTGCGGAAGAGGCGGATGACGAAGCAGGCCATGAGCACCCACCAGAGGAAATCGAAGGATGTGTATTGGAACTCGGTTCCGTTGAAGAGCGGCAAGGGGGAGAGCGCGACGGCGAGTGCGGCGGCGAATTGAGCGAGACGGCCGCCTCCAAGATCTCTTGCCATGATGCCTGTGGCGATGAGGGCCGCGGCTTGCGCGAGGACGGAGAATAGGCGCAGGCCGACGAGAGAGACGCCGAAGAGCGCAAGGCCGATGTGCTCGAGGAAGGGCGTCAGGGGCGGATAGGCTACGAATCCCCAGTCGAGATGGCGGGCGTCACTTAGAAACTGGAGTTCGTCGCGGTGGAAGCCGTAGAGGCCGTTGGTGAGGATGTGAAGCAGCGCGACTGCGGTGGCGATGCCGATGAGAATTGCCCATGCGGGCCGGCTCTGGGAGGCGATCATGTGGGAACGATCATCTCTTGCGATTGAAGGTCGTGTGATTGCAGGCAAAATCTACCCCCCTCACCCCATTTGCAGCATTTTACGCAGTGAGCGGGGCTTCGGTTCCCCGGCTTTTTTCGAGGCTTCTTTCAAGGGGAGAAGGGATCTTGACGGAGGCCATTCCGGCAGCGGTCGCAGACTGGATGCCCATGTCGGTGTCTTCGAAGACGAGGCAGTCCTTTGGGGCGACGCCGAGGCGGGTGGCGGCGATGAGATAGGCGTCGGGAGCGGGCTTGCTGTTCTTGTAGTCTTCCGCGCCGACGATGGTTTCGAATTTATCCATGAGGCCGAGGGTGGTGAGCGAGTTGGTGACGGAGTTGCGGCGGCCGCCGGAGACAACGGCGAAAGGGATGCGGCCGTGCTCGGCGTGGATGAGTTCGAGGACCTCGGGGATGGGCTTGAGTTGCGGGAGGAGCGCGAAGTAGAGATTCTCTTTGTGCTCAGCGAGGGCTTCGGCGGGCATGTTGAGGCCCTGCATCCGGTTGAGGTCGGTGATGATTTCGACGGCGGGCTTGCCGCCCCAGGCGTAGAACAGTTCCTCATCAAACGTGCATCCCCATTCTCCAAGCGCCTTCTTCCAGGCGATGTAGTGGAGCGGCATCGAGTCGGCGATGGTGCCGTCGCAGTCGAAGAGATAGGCGCGGAATGGGCCCGCGGGCAGGGTGAGTTTCATGCGGAAGTGGGGCTCCTTTATTGTGTGATGCGGTGGAATATGTGTTGGTTCAGACATTGATCCTGCGGGCGATTTGTGCCTGACTTTGCAGGGCACGGATGGGTTGCTCTAGGCCGATCGGAATGCAAGTTAAGGCTTGCGGAGATTTGTTGTCAGCCGGCTGCGTCAGCTTTGGCCGGCTCGGTGGCGCAACCGCCTTCGCCGGGTTTGGTCGGTTCCATTTTGAGGGCGTTGTTGAAGCGGTTGAAGTAATTGAAGAGGCCGATGGCGCAGAGCAGTTCGACGATTTCGCCTTCGCTGTAGAAGGTGCGCAACTCGGCAAATTGCTCGTCGCTGAGGGCGTGGGCGTCTCGGGTGACGGTCTCGGCCAATCGGAGGGCGGCTTTTTCAGCGGGGGTAAAATCGTCGCGCTGCGGCCATTCGGCGAGGTGGGCCAACTGGTCGTCTGTCCAGCCGAGGCCGCGAGCGAGGATGGTGTGGCTGGCGAGGCAATAGGGCGTGACGTTCACCTGGCTGGTGCGGACGATGATCAGTTCCTTGAGCTTGGTGGAGACCGTGCCGGTGTTCAGCACGGCTCCGAAGTGCGCCTGCATGGTGGCGAAAATTTCGGGGCGGTGCGCCATGACGCGAAACATGTTGGGGACGTTGCCGCGCTGGGCAAAGGCCTTGTCATAGAGCGCTGCCATATCCGGGGTCGCTTCGCTGCGGTCAAGCCGGGAAATCCGGGACATCGGGCCTCCTTGGTTTTTCGGCCAGTCTCGATTCTGACTCTCTATTCAGCCTACCGTATCTCTCTGATCGGTACCCGGGATCGTCGTTTCTGCCCCCTTCTTCATGCCGGGGCGGCCGGCTGGAATCCCCGTTTTGCAATTCTGGTTCACAACCTGGAAAAACACTAAGGAAGCTCGACTTTTCGGGGGCAGGTTCTTTTGACGCGACCTTCACTCTCTGCTACCTTGGTAGTGGACAATTCAACGCCAAAACACTCCTCAGTAGCTCAATGGCAGAGCATTCGGCTGTTAACCGAAGGGTTGTAGGTTCGAGTCCTACCTGAGGAGCCAAATTATTTCCGCTGGCATCCGGCACTGTAGGAATCAGCCAATAAAATCAATAATTTACAAAAACGGTCGTTCGGTACCGTCCGCTCCCGTATGCCTGAATCCGTGTAGAATGTAGGTACATTGTAGGTATCTTCCCCGGAAAGCGGGCTCGACGAATCTTATGGCAGGAGCCAAACTCACGGACACGCAAGTCTCGAAAACCAAGGGTAAGGACAAACCTTACAAGATGACCGATGGCGGTGGCCTGTTCCTTTACGTTACACCGGCTGGAGGAAAATTCTGGCGCTGGCAATATCGCTTCCAGGGAAAACCCCAATTATTGTCGGTTGGTGAGTACCCCCTCATGAGTTTGAAGGAGGCACGCACCGCTCACCAGCAGTGGCAGCGTGTCCTTCGTGGTGGGGCAAATCCTGCCGTCGAGAAGAAGGCAGAGAAGAAGGCAGAAGCGGTCCTGGCGAAACTCAACCACGAGCGCACAGTGCTGGCGAAGAGCAAACCTCTGGATGGCTCTACCGAAAAAGTTGATTGGCCAGATGGCAGTTTTGGCGCTGTTCAGAAGGAGTGGTTCGAGAAGTGGAGCGATAAGAAATCCCCTCGTTACCGGGGCCAGATGGAGAGTCGAATCAATACCGATATTCTCCCCAAACTTGGACATCGGCACATCATGGATATTGAAGCACCGGATATCGCAAACATGGCAAAGGCGATCGATAGCCGTGGAGCCGGGGAACTGGCTCGGCGTGCGCTCTTCACCACCGGGCAGATTTTCCGTTTTGCGATCGCGCATGGATATGCTCGGCGCAACCCCGTGGCTGACTTCAAACCAAGCGACGTGTTGAAAGAGATGACCGTGACCAACTGCGCCCGTATTGATCGACGCGAGTTTCCCGCACTGCTGCTGGCCATGGAGAATGACACCGGAACCGAGATCACACGGTATGCGATGTGGATCATGGCGCGGACATTCCTCAGGACCACTGAACTGCGAGAAACTCCATGGGGCGAATTCGATCTCGACGGAGGCTGGTGGCAAATTCCGAAAGAGCGGATGAAGATGGAGTCTCCGCACATCGTCCCGCTTTCAAGGCAGATGGTTAACACGCTCCGTAAGCTGAAGGAGATCACCGGTGACAGTAACTATGTTTTCCCCGGTGGCTTTGATCGAAAAAAGTGTATGAGCAACAACACCATCCTGAGTACCCTGAAGCGGATGGGGTACCACGGTGTCATGACTGGCCACGGGTATCGCGGGCTCGCATCAACAATTCTCCATGAGGGTGCTTTGGCATCACCCCTCCTTCAGAAGGATGGGTACCCCGATGCGTGGATTGAACTTCAGCTCGCGCACATGCCCAGAAACAAGGTCAGCGCAGCGTACAACTACGCGCAGTACCTCGATGGCCGGAAGCGGATGATGCAGGACTGGTCCGACTACCTGGACGAGCAGTTGAACATGGCGAAGAAGGTCGCTTAGTATAATACGGGTGCCTCACCTGAAACCGTTCCCGGCAACACAAAGACCCCACTGGCTTCCAGCCCAGTGGGGTCTCGTGTTTGTGCGCCCAGCATGGGCGCACTCTTACGGGAGTAAGTCCCGTCGCGAGTTGGTCACAACGAGCGAAGCTAAGCGCAACTGCATGAGGGTCCGCAGACTATGCAGCCTGTGGTGAAACTGGACAGCGACACCGGCCAAAGACAGTTGACCATCATGCGCTAATAAGGGTACCAATGCTCAATTGAATGTCACTGTGTGGCAAAGCAGCCTTACACAAATTAGGTATTGTCGTGGTTCTAGTACTACAGTTGTAGAT
>PKXI01000342.1 GCA_003133425.1 Acidobacteriaceae bacterium | reverse complement strand
TTGCAAAAGATAGTGAAAAGCAAGAGTCATGAACATTGCCATCTGTCTCATCGATCGTTCCTGATGGCCACCATGTGCCTACCCACTCTGCGTCTCGACGCGCCCGATTCAACCAGTTTTCAGTTCGGCGGGCAGGATCGGTAACGGTAAACGCCCTTCCCGCCGGAAATCAGGCGTCGGCAGCAGCAGCCGGAATCCAGGACGCTGGCCGACTTCACGGGAGTGATTTCCCCTAAGTCCGTTTCGGGGGCATAGATGAAGCATCATGAGGCGCCCGGATCCTTTTGCGTTCGGACAGGATGCCAGGGCCAGCTTTGGTCCATGGGCGTGAGCCTTCCGTCAACCGTTAGATAAACTGCAACGGAGCCACATAAGGAAGGATTGACCGAGAGAACGATTCACCGGCGTATTCCGGGCGATCACGTCTATCGGAGGACGGCAGTCTTCCTCGACCGGCGCTGCCTTCCGCACTGAGGAGTTTACTTCATCGGGGCGAACGCACATTGGCCTGGGAGTCTGTTCAGCACGTTCCGGCCCAGCTCGATGAGCCCATCGCTTTGCTTCGCTTGTGGATCCTCATTGCGAACGACCAGATAGTTGCGGCCCCGGGCGGCGAGTATCTCGGCTGGCGTGACACTGGCAATGCAGCCGCTGGCAAGTTCCTTCTCGGCATTTGGGCGGCGGCTACCCTGGTAGATGTGCGACGCACCCGTGGCATCGTTCATCTCGTAGAGCTCCACGATAAAGCGCTCGTTGCCACGGGCGTACCGTCGGACGTAGAGCTCGGAGAAGCCCTGATTCACGTAGAGGTCGGCACCGCCATCTATATACGTGTATAGCGTTGCGCCAGTGTAGCTTTCCGGTTGATCGACATCTGCAAGACCGCCGAGCGCCGCACCGGCAGGCAAAGGACCGGCCCCACGGCATGCCCAAAGGCCGAGAACCAGAATGCACGCTACTGCGGCGCCGCCAAATCGACTCATACGCGGATCTCCACGACCTTGACGGCGTCTAGGTCCGCATTGCCCAGGCCGAGAGCGACCGCGTGCCTGAGCTGCGGGGCAATCATATCCGGTGTGAACGTCTTGTCGTGCTGCGCCATGAGGCGAGAGCAATAGGCGTCGACCGCCACCATGTCGCCGCTCAGGATGATCTTGTTGACGCCTGGCACCACCTCGGCTCCTCCGCCCAACCCCGGACCACTCCGAGCCAAAATCGCGCGGGCGTCCACGATGTGGAGCTGCGGCTTTACCGCGTCGGCAAAATGGGCCAGGCGGTGCTCCATCAGCCCGGACCGGCCATCGATGTCCTTCGTATGAACGAGCATCCGGTCAGCCATGGCTACCGAGCCGAAATGCATCTTCAGAGCGCATGTGAAGTTCACATACGTATGGCGCTTGACCACCGGCAGGCTGACGACGATCGGCGCCTCGTGCAGAATTCGGTGTACAGCCACCGGCTTTGCAATCGGCCAGGCGGGATTCCGGACAAAGACGAACTCGTCCGGATCCAGGAAATCCCGGGCGAGAACAGGCACGCCGCCCTGCGTGAGCTTGTCAAGGACGCCCAGGCGTCCCAGGATGTGTTCAGGCTGCATTGCCGCGCCCAGCCGGGTCCCATGTGTGTCAAAGAGGCTGGTCTTACTCATGCCGGCGCGTTTCAGCTCGGCGGACACTGCAAGGATGAATTCGGGGGCGGTCGTCACCGGATACGGCTGCGGCGTAACGTAGTTGCCGCGAAAGATCGCCTCGTTGCCAAACCTCGCCAGCGGGTCCAATCCTCCCAGGGCCTCGATTCCCGCACGCAGCATGGCATGCAAATCTTCGCCTTCCACGGCGACCAGCAGAGGCTTGCCAGCCGCGACGAACGGATTGGGGGGCGTCTTCTTGCACGCGCGGGTTGTGAGTTTATACCCCTCGAACGCTGCCGTTGCCGCTGCCAGGGCGGCGGCGCCCATGCCAAGAAAACTCCTGCGATCGAGTAGCCTGGAATTGGATGAATCGCTCATGACGCCCCCCCTGTCGCTCGACTGCCATCCAGCCAGCGGCCAAGGATCGCGGCGCTGGCCATCACGATCAATCCGAAGCCGGCAGCCCCGCCGAGCGTGGTCAGTGCCGCCACTCGCGAATCGTTCAACCCCCTCGCTGTTAGGAAAACGGCCAGCATGCCGGCTACGACCCCGACGGTGCCTAGCAACGGTGCGGCAACGATGAAGGCGATCCTCGTGCGACGCCGGCGAAACGCGAAAGCACCGACCACTCCGATAACCAGGCCGGCTGCGGGCCATGCAAGGAGCGACGTGATAAAGGACAGACCAATCTGAACTGCGGCCAGGCTGACTATCGCAGCGCTAACGGCGCCCAGGCATGCGGCGCGCGGCTGGCGATTCAACAAGCCCAGGGCGATCGCAGTGGCGCCAACCGCACAGGCTGTGCGTGGAGCCCACGAGCCAAAGAATCCGCCCGCGATCCAGCCCAAGGCCGAGAAGCCGAGACCCGCAATCGCCCAGAGCAGCAGCGGGCGGGCTCGGTACGGCTGCTGAGTTTCGACCCCGGAGACTCTCGCAGGAAAGAGCAAAGCCCCTATACGTGCCAAGGAAGCAGCTTGCATGGCCCTTTTCGCACCCCCGATTAGTACTCTTGGAAATTCATCCGATAATACGCCCGCCGCGTAGGAAAGTTGAAAATTCCGTCTAAGTTTGGATCGTAGCCAATTCAGAAGCCCTGGGCTACAGCAGATTCCCAACGACACAGCCCAGTAGTCGGTAACCGGGAAATCGATCTCGATTAGGAACGAAAAGCCGTTCCCGCCGGAAATCAGGCGTCGGCAACAGCAGCCGCAATCCAGGACACTGGCCGACTTTTGGGGAGTAATCCGAGGTTGAGCCGACGAACGCTTTTTGACCTGCCAGAAGATGGTTGTGATCTTAAGTTTCTTCGCAAGCCCGGACCGACCTTAAAGAGCCTTCAAGTTATCTACTTGTACTTACCGGCCCTGGTACTGCACCACTATATTGACGGATGCCGGAGAGTCCTTGCAGCCAACTTGGCGGTAACACGCCAATTTTTAATGGGGTAAGCACGCATTTTTTGACGGCGTACCGACCCCTCGCTTTGAAAGCGTTTGTTTATTGTTCCTCCGCCGATACCTGAACGTGCCCACGCTTGTGGCCGTACCTGACGGTCAGTAAAATCGCTTGGCGATTCTTTACTGACTCAGAGATTCGAATCGTTGTGCTGTTGAGGGGGCCAAGCAGACGTGCCCTTGATAGCGAAGTATGACCTGGCCTTTGGTGAGATCGGCGGCCCCGTAGGTTGATGTTAGATTCCCGGTGGCATTTTCAAAGCGCCCCGTTCCGCCTATGATCTTTATTCCGTTGACGTAGCTGCCTGCGTATAGGCCCGGAACAGGTGTCGGAAACAGTGTCGCGTCAGCGTCGTCGAACAGGATCGTATCGCCCGCTTCCGTCACCCAGTGATGATGGTTGTGCAAGATGGTGGTACCGTTCGGTCCCTGTGTCACGCTGTTGACGTGTACACCAAGCCCGCCCTTGAAGTCACCCGTCGCGGTGCCAAGAGTGTCGGTAGCGTCGAGGAAGTTAGTCAGGATCGAACCACTCACGTCCTTACAGTGGCGCTCTGAAGCATCCTGCGCCCGTAAAGCGCTGACCGGGAGCAGAGCACAACAAAGCGATAAGACGAAAATTTGCGGTTTCATAGTTTGTCCTCGTCCTAGAACGTACGCCAGCGCTTCACCTACATCAATGCACCCGAGGTGAATTGTTTATGAACTATAATAAAGCGCTAAGCCTTGTAGATGGACCGCCTCCGCGGTCTCCGGCTGCAACGGATGTGAACCCGAGACCCGCTCCATCGAAGCGGAAGGGAGAAGGCCTTGAGCAGCGGTCATAATTCAGAAGTAGTCCGTTTCGGCCCGTTCGAGCTGGACATTCTCAGCCATGAACTGCGTTGCAAAGGTAAGCTTATCCGGCTGCAACGCCAGCCTTCCAGGCTTCTTGCCGCGCTCGTCTCCCGACCGGGCAAGCTCATTACCCGCGAGGAACTCCGGCAGCAGATCTGGGACAGCGCAACATTTGTTGATTTCGAGCAGGGCCTGAATGCCTGCATTCTGCGCATACGGGCCGCGCTGAAAGATGATCCGGAACATCCGAAGTTCATCGAAACTCTGCCCCGCCAAGGATACCGCTTTGTTGGCTGCGTCGAACGCCCGAGAACGGGTGAGCAGGTCATCGAATCCCTGGCAGTGCTGCCGCTCGAAAATCTGTCGAGTGACCCCGAGCAGGAATATTTCGCGGAGGGCATGACCGACGAGCTCATCACGGCCTTAGCCAACGTCGGCGGCTTGCGCATAATCTCCCGAACATCGGTCAAGCAGTTCAAAGGAGTTCGTAAGTCCCTGTCCGAGATTGCCCGCAAGCTGGACGTCGATGCAATTGTCGAGGGCACCGTTCTACGTTGCAAGGACCGCGTGCGCATCACGGTCCAGTTGATCCGTGCAAATAGAGAAGAGCACCTGTGGGCCGAGAGTTTCGAGCGCACTCTCGACAACGTGCTGAAGCTCCAGGAAGAACTGGCGAACGCAATCGCTACCCGGATTCATGTCAGACTCTCCAAACAGAGTCAAGCACCGGCCCGCCGGATCGATCCTGCCGCTCTCGATGATTATCTGCGCGGACGTTATTTCTGGAACAAACGTACGGAGCAGACTCTAAACAAGGCCCAACAATACTTTGAGCAAGCGATCGAGAAAGATCCCGCTTACGCCCGAGCATACGCTGGACTGGCGGACACGTATTTTTATCGTGGGTATTACTTTGGCAGGATGGATCCGCGTGACGCAATGCCGAAAGCGAAAGCTGCCGCGTCGAAGGCCCTCGAACTGGATGCAAGCCTGGCGGAAGCCTATACGTCGCTTGCTCTCGTTCAATTCTTTTTTGAGTGGGACTGGGCAGGCGCCGAACAGCAGCTCAAGACCGCCATACGGCTGGATCGCAACTATGCAACTGCTCATCACGTGTACTGCGTTCTACTCGCGATTATGCGGCGATTCGATGAATCGATAGCCGAGGCTCAGCGTGGGTTGGAAGTTGACCCGCTCTCGATTCCGATCAACAATATTGTGGGCGAAATGTTTATGGCCGCCCGCGATTGGGATCGGGCCATTGTGCAATATCGCAAGACAATTGAGATGGATCCGGGCGTCGCGCTCGTACATGAGAACCTCGGCGTCGCGCTCGAACAGAGCGGGGACTTGGACGAGGCCGTCCAGGAATATCTGTGTGCGCGACAAGTTGCTGGCGTACCTACTGAGAGACTAGCGGAACTGCGCGAATTGTATGTCACTCACGGGCTGCATGCGTTTCGACAGAAAGACCTTGAACTCGCGCTTGCGCAAAAGAATGGACGCAACTGGGATGCGATGCTGATCGCTTCGCTTTACGCCCAGTTGGTCGAACGAGATCAAGCCCTCGCTTGGCTTGAAGAAGCCTACAAACTTCGTTGCGGGAGCATGGTATGGCTTACTATCTATCCCTATTTCGACAATCTTCTTCCCGACCCGCGTTTTCAGAATCTGCTTGCGCGTGTAGGGCTACCGCACTAGAGCATGGAATCTAGAGCGCCGCGATATGTGAAGGCAACGGTGCGAAGGAAGTTTTTAGCATCCCACTGGAATTGCTGCGCTAACGGGTCTTCTCTTCAATTTTCAAGGTTGACGCGTATCTCGATTCCGCAATGGCGGCGGAGTTCGCTGCAACACTCGATCAGTAACGGCAAACGCCGATGTCGCCGGGAGGGATTCTCGACGGGAATGCCCCTCGAAACGTGCTTTGGTCTGTTGTCGTCAGTTGAGGAATACTTCGAGGTGCGCGATCATCCATGCGTAATGAGCTGAAGAGCGCACAGATCACCATTTTGATGCGGCTGCTACATCGCGCGAGCTCGGTTCAGGGGCGGGAGACTCTCGTCAACTGATGAGACTCAACGAACTTCCCTTTAGCCAACAGTCGGGCACGCTTGAAGTCAGTGAGCATCGAGGGTCGAAGGTCCTGCTTCGTCCTCTAAGGCAATTTCCCGATTGGACACGCAAACTCGATTTCGTCCAGCGTCTTTTGCTGCATAAAGTGCCCTGTCCGCTGCGGCTAACAGGGCTTCGCGGCTGCAACAGCATTCTCGTGTCGCGGTTGCCACGCCGATGCTCACCGTGAGGTACGGGGCGACCGGCGATGCAGGATGCGGCAACCTGAGATCAGCGATTGCTTGCCGTACTGCCTCGGCAATGCGCGTCGCATCGTCGGTCTTCGTCAGAGGAAGAATCAATGCGAACTCTTCGCCGCCACAGCGCGCAGCGAGGTCCAGTTTGCGCCTGCACAGCCGGGTCAGCGTTGCGCTCAGTGCCACCAGGCACTCATCGCCTCTTGGGTGGCCTTCCGTATCATTCAGCAACTTGAAGTGATCGGCATCGATACTCAGGAGCGATGTTACTGAATTCGTTCTCTCTACGCGGGCGCATTCCATATCGAGGGCCCGGTCAAACACTCGCTTGTTCGCCAGTCCGGTCAACGGATCGGTAGATGACAGCAGCAACAGTTCGTCATTGGCACGCTGCAGATCCGCGGTCTTCATTGCAACCTCTTGCCTTAGTTCGCTTTCTCTTCTTTGCGAGCCCCGAAAACGAAGAATGAGCACACCCACCGCTATCGACAAAGGGCCCAATACACACAAGCTGATAAACCACCACGAGAGGTACCACGGAGTCAAGATTCTGAAATCGAACACAGCGCTGTGCCGGCTCCACACCCCATCACTGCCGTGCGCATCGACCTCGAGCCGATAAGCTCCTGGCGCCAAATTGGCGAATTGCAGTTCCCGTTGAGTCGTCTCGATCCAATTTGAATCTGCGCCACCCAATCGGTACCGGAAGATGACTTCGTTCTGACTGGATGAATTCAGTGCGGAAAACCTTGCGATGAGAAAGTTTGCATCGTGCCCAAAGGATGGATTGCGGAGCCCGGACACATCATTTTGTCCATTCGCAAGCCTGGTGAAAACAATCGCGAGCGGAGCATCGGGAGTGTGACGGCGGAGCGGCTTGAAACGCGAGAGTCCGCCGCTCGTTCCAATCCATGCCGTGCCGTCTGGCTCTTCGGCGAATGCATTCAAGTTGCAGTCGTCCCAAACCAGACCGCCATTCATGTCGTAGTGGCTCCACCGGGCGCCGTCCCATATGTCCACTCCACGCTCCGTGCCCGCCCACAATCGCCCCGTATGGTCGAAGTCAAGGAGGTAGATGAGTCCGTTACTGCCACTCCTCTGAACACCCTTTTGAATTGCCACGCTGCCAGCTCGCGGATAGACACGGTCAATGCCGCCTCCAAACCGGTAGCCGACCCACACGACGCCATTCGGACCGGCACCCAGCGAAAGCACCTCAGTGTTGCTGAGACCGTCGGCTCGGGTGAGGTTCTTCCACCTGCCTGCTTCGAATTCATAGAGCCCGCCGACGCCTCCGGCCCAAATAGTACCGTCGGACCCTTCGGCAATCGCCCAAACCCGCGCAGGTGGCACTTGGGAGATGCGCGAGAATCTTTGGTACGGAGGCGGGGCCATAAAAAACCCTGCCTCGGTGGCTGCCCAGAGTCGTTTTTCGCGATCGAAGCGCAAAGTATACGCCGCTTTGCCGATAAGCCCTTGTCGTTCGCCAAACCACCTCACCTTGCCAGTTCGCGCATCAATGCGGGCCGCGCCGCGCGTCTCAGTTCCTATCCAAATGTCCCCATCGGGCGACATGCGCAGGCTGTGCACTGCAAAGCCAATTAGTCCTGGGACGCCCTTAAACGACATGCCGAATGGGCGCCGCTCTCCGCGAAACAAGCCCGCTTCCGTGCCCACCCAGACCGACCCATCCTTCCGGGGCAGGATTTCGTACACAAGGTCGCTGGCGAGCCCACTCTCGGTCGAGTAGCCCTCCCATTCCCTGTATCCGAGCCACTCCGCCAACCCACGGCCAGCCAACCCAATCCAGAGAGAATTCTGTCTGTCCTCGAAGGCTGCGTAGACTGTGCCGCGAAGCCCGACGGACCGGTCGACCTTCTGCCATCCATTCCTGGCCCCAATCAGCAACCCCACCGGAGTGGTGAGCAGAATCCGTCCATCGGTATCTACTGCGGGAACTCCACCGATGTCTTCGGGGGCGAAGGGCAATCTTGGCCTCTGGAATTTGGGCTTTCCAGCGGGCCATTCGAAAACGCCCGCGTTACGCGCTCGCACCCAGAGATTTCCGTCTCGGTCTTTCTGAATAATCTGCAGCTCCCGGTCCGGAAGCCCGCTTTCTCGCCCAAGGACCAGGGTGCCGCGAGCGTCCATGCGGCAGAGTTGCCGTCCGCAGCCATACCAAAGGACATCGCCGTCTACCAGAATCCCAAAGGCGCCTTGCCCGGATGTCCTTGCGGGTTGAGGAAACCTGCGTATGGCAAATTGATCCTTCCCGGGTTGGGAAGAGAGTTCCACGAGGCCGGCGTCGGTGCCGAGAAAGGTGTGGCCTTTCCCATCAGATTGGATGCCCTGAGCCCAGGCGATAGTATGGAAATCGACTGGAATCTGTTCAAAGCGGTTCCCTGAAAGACGATAAAGTCCAATGCTCCCGCCGACAAGAAGAGACCCATCGGGGGCATTACCAAACGCCACGCCCGAATTGAAGGGAATCCCCTGTTCCGGTCCGAAGGCCTCAAAGCGATCTCCGTCGTATCGAAAGATGCCGTTTTCTGTGCTTGCCCAAATGAAGCCAACGCGATCCTGAAAGATTCGCCGGATCGCGAGGTTATTCAAGCCTTCCGCGAATCCAAAGGTGCGAAAACGGTACTCCTGAGCGCACAGAGCCCCGCCTACGAAGGTCAGCAAGACAACAACGAACGGGACTGCTTTACGTACCCCTAGGAGCAGCAATCGGCACATACGGCTGGGCCCTTTAGTCAACGAACATCCCGTCCGCAAACCAACTTCAGATGGATCACAGGCAAATCGGAGGGTGACTTAGCTAACGATGATACGCCTCTTCATGGTTTTGAGGAGTTCACGGGCACGTGACGACCGCCTATTCGGGTAATTTCAGGGTAATCGGTAAACCGGGACTTGGGCCAGATTGTGATAAATCGCCGAGGTACGTTTCCAGCGCCGCAGGATGCCCAGGAGGCAGGATCGGTAACGGCAAACGCCGTAGTGGCCGGGGGTAATTGTGGTATTTGGCATGATTGCCAGATCTTGCTTCCGGACGGGTGGCCTTGGAAACGCGCTTCGGGCTGTTCGCAACAGCGTGCCGCCATATATTCAGACTACAAAGCGGGCCACCCCAACTTTCCAGGCCAAATTGATCTGTATTAATAATGTAGTGCGGTAAGTAACTATTGTTTAACGATAAATATATATTGACAATCGCAACATTTCCGATATTATCAGGTTCAAGGCTTTCGAAAGGAACCTGTATGCGACCCGAAATTCAGGCAAATCTCCAAAGGATCAACAGCACTCTCCACTGCTTATGCCTCGGCGCATTGCTGTTCCTCATGGCTGTGATCCCGGCAATAATCCAGGCTCAAATGCAGCCGCAGACAAAGCCGACGGGTTCGGAACCAACTCCGGAACCTGCCGTACCTGCCATCCTTGCCGCCTTCGACAGGTACGAAGTTGTAGGTATCCCTGAAGGTCATGGGATGAAAGATTTAGATGATTTCATTCTTTCGCTGATCCGCGAGCCAGCGTTTTCGGGAAAAGTAAACGACATTGCAGTTGAGTGCGGCAACTCGCTGTACCAACCCATTCTGGACCGTTATATAGCCGGAGACGATGTGCCGTTCACGGAAGTCCGGAAAGCATGGCGGAACACGACGCAGCCGATGTGCGGCATGTCGGGATTCTTTGAGCAGCTTTTCCCTCTCGTGCGCGCAATCAATCAGAAGCTCCCGCCAGGGAAGCGCCTCCGGGTGCTGGCTAGCGATCCTCCCATTGACTGGGACCAAGTCAAAAGCTCCCAGGACATCGGAAAATTCTCCGACCGCGATCCCAGCATCGCTTCTGTGATGGAGAGAGAGGTTCTCTCGAAACATCGCAAGGCTCTCATGCTGTTCGGCAATTTTCATCTCATGCATGGAGCTGGGGTCGGCGCCGGCAACGCCGTGACGATCTATGAGAAGGACTATCCAAACCGAACCTTCATCATCAGCGACCTCGGCAACTTCGACACGGGCTTGCCCACCCTGTCCAGTAGCTCATTCGCAAGCTGGCCGGTCCCATCGCTTGCTCGGGCCAAAGGAACCTGGCTTGGCGCCTTAGGGCTAGGTCACTTTTACCCGCCAACGGTCTGGACGGACAACGACTGCAATGTGCACGACGAACTCCCCAAGAATGAGCAAAAGCCCATGGCAGATTTGGTCGATGCTTTCCTTTACCTCGGTCCTCAGGATTTGAGACTAACGGAGCCAATGCCCGCTGACATCGCCTTGGATGGTGATTACATGACGGAATCGATGCGGCGAATGGCGTTGATGGGAATGCCTGGAGCAGGGACGCTGAAGGAATTCGATCAGTCGATTGTGGCTGGTGCAGAAAGCCCTGTTCTTGTCGTGCCTAAGCTGCCGGATCTTATGCCTTATTTTCCGACGATCAAACAAAATTGCCTCGATCGCAAGAGCAGTAGCAGCGCACCTCAATGACTGACATAGCAAATGGTTTGAAGGAGACTTTATGCAAACTGACACTCAGGCAAAGCTTCAAAAGATCAAGAAAGTCAGCATCATCTTTCGGGTGATCTGCAAAGGGCTGTTGGCGCTCGTTACGCTCTTAGGCCTTTGCTGTGTTGTATGCGCGGCCTTTGGAGTGGGAGGGATTAACTACGACAACGTCATATTCCAGACTGCCGGATTGCCGCTCGGTCGCCGCCTTATTTTGGGCGCGGTGACCGCCCTCGCGTTCGGCGTCCTGTTCAAATGCTTTTATCACCTGCATCGGCTCTTCGGGAACTACTCTCGCGGAGAGATTTTCACCAGGGAGTCGGTCGGGCAGCTTCGTCAGTTTGGCGTTGCATGTCTGTTGTGGGGCGTCATGAACTTCCTCTGGGTCTCATCGCTCGCCCTCTCGGCGCATCCTGCGGAGACGTTCCACGGCCACAGCGACTCGCTCGCCATCGGGACCGTCATTATCGTGATCGCATGGTTCATGGACATGGCCGTGGACTTGCGCGAAGAGAACGAACTCACCATCTGAACGGGAGGAAGGGAACAACCATGCCGATTATCGTCAATGTGGACGTAATGCTTGCGAGGCGGAAGATGCGGTTGAACACGCTGGCCGAGCTGGTGGGGATCACTCCGCAGAATCTATCCGTCCTCAAGGCTGGCAGGGCCAGGGCCATTCGCTTTAGCACGTTGGAGCGGCTCTGCGAAGTGCTTGACTGCCAGCCTAGCGATCTCCTGTCCTTTGAAAAGGGCTCGGCTCAATCTACACATGAGTTGAGGGGTTCATTGGAAGCGTGACACGCGCCGCTTCGGGTAATTCCTGTGTATCTTTAGGCCGGAAGTTGGCCGTTCCTATTCTCAGTTGACGCTAAATCGCCTGAGCGCGTTTCCAGGTCAGTAGATGGCTGGAAACGCGGTCTGAGCTGTTCCGGTCAACCGGGGATCAAGCGCAGGCAGATCGATGAACCCTGGCCGACTTCCCGAGATCTATCCTGGCGCCGCCACGATAGGTGTGCAGCGACCAAGTGCTCGGCAACCACCTTCGTGCAGAACGGTGGACGGGAAAAGGAGGTATCATTCGCAGAAGAGAAATACAGTATCGAATTTCCAGATCCTAGCGAATCTCACTCCCTAGAGGGTGCCAGTGGTCCTACGGCCGAGTGTCGATGAGCAGCTTTGTTTTGTCTTGATGCCTTTCCACGGCCATTTTCCGGAATATTTCCGCGGGATCCTGGTTCCGGCCGCGGAAGCGGCTGGACTAAAGGCGTTGAAAGCCGATGATATTTACGGGACCGCTCCGATCATCACGGACATTTGGGACTCGATCTGGAAGGCAAGGATCGTAATCGCGGACGTCACCGGAAAGAACCCGAACGTCAACTATGAACTCGGGCTCTGTCATGCGCTGGGTGTACCAACGATTTTGATCACCCAGAACATGGATGACGTGCCGTTTGACTATAAGCATCGCCGCTGCATCCCGTACGATACGCAAAGCTACGACTGGCAAGCCTCGCTTCGTGAAAAGATTACCCGTACCATTCAGGCCGTCCTGAGCGGAACAGCTACGGCTGATTACCTAACTTGGCCATACGACACGGAATTGCTGAATATTGAATCGGACTCGCCACGGTTCGTTTCAGCCGAAGACGCGAGGGAGTTCGTCGCACGTGGAATTCAGCAAGCAAGGGACACCCTATATTTGGCACTTGGCATACACGGCTCGTCCGTGTCTGTCTCCTCCGCCTTTTCTGGGAATACATCCCAGAGAGGTGGGTTCGCCATTGCAAACGCGCTATCGTCCGCCAACCCACTCATACAGCTTGGGATCGATGAGATGCAAGCGGTTACCAGAGAGACGGCCCTTGAGCTCGGAGACGGAACCAAGGGTGCCGGATTGATATTTGCTGAACTTGTTCTGAAAGGATTCTCGGAATTGAAGCGGGGCGCGATCCTGAGAGAACTGATCCACGAAATGGATATAGCGGTCGAAGCTGCCGTCGACTATGTTGACACCCTTGCCTCACCCGTCAACACAGAAGCGCAGGTCGACGGTGTGGCGTTGACGGCCTCTCTTGGTGAAGGGTTGAGCGGGAGTATTGTTACGGAAGCGACGCGTCGAGCCGGTAAAGACGGGGTGGTTCTTGTCGAGGAATCGGGAAGTGTAGAAACAACGTTGAGTGTGCGAGAAGGCATGTACTTCGAACGAGGTTTTGTGACGGATAGATTTGTCACCGATCAGGCGCAGCAACTTGCCATTCTCGAGAATTGCCATATCCTAATCTCTGCCGAAACCGTTCGGTCGATGCATCAATTGCTTCCGACAATGGAACAGGTCGCGCGTGCCCATGAGTCCCTACTCGTCATCGCACCCGACCTCGAAGCCGAGCCACTGGAGACGCTCGCGATTAACGCGCAGAAGCAACTCATTGTCTGCGCTGCGGTGAAAACCCCTGCACCTGCCTCGCGCCCGGAGGTTCTAGAAGACATTGCGGTTTCCACCGGCGGTATAGTGTTCCGTTTCGCTTCTCAACTCAGCGACGCCAGAATGCAGCAACTTGGCTTCGCCAAGCGAGTGGAGATATCAAGAGACGGCACATGGATTGTCGGAGGGCGGAGCAATGAGCAGATGCTAGCCTCTAGGGCCGCGGGAATCAGACAGCAGCTATCCGTCAGCAAAAACGACCGTGAGATGGAATATCTACAAGAGAGGCTCGCAAAGCTGACAGGGGCGGTGTGCGTGATACATGTGGGCGGGGCGAGCACTGCAGACCGAGACGAACGCAAATATAGGATTACATCTGCCCTACACTCTGTACGGTCTGCTATCGCGGGCGGAGTCGTACCGGGCGGAGGAAGCAGTCTCTGGAGAGCGCATCTGAAACTGCCTGAGCAAGGGGCTACGCTGCTTATGGAAGCGCTGACAGCACCAATTTATGGACAAATTAAGAACGCTCGGTTGCCGGTGGACCCCATAGTCGAAGAACTCATAAAACATGCGGACGATCCACAATTCGGCTTTAATGCACGAAAACTGATTGTCGAAAACATCGTGGAAGCGGGCGTGCTCGATTCAGCCACGATAACGAAAAGGCAATTGCAGATCGCATTTGGACATGCTCGTAAGGTCCTCCAGACTGGGGGATGGGATGTGTCACATTTTCAGAACCGGTCTACAGCCCACTGAATAAACGTTCGAAGCACTCACTTTGATCGTGGATACTTCGGCACATTTTGTCTACGCCGATCTCTGATCGGCTCGCCGATTGTCAGACCCTCTGCAGCCACCTTTCGATCTCTGCAGCTATTTGGTCGTACACAAGTTCCTGTTCGCCGACTGAGAGAAGCACCATGGCTTTCTTCGGATCATTTACAGCTTGGAACCCCTTGAGAGCTTTGTCCCGAGTAAATCGACAGGGCTTAACGATCAGCGGAATAACGCGGGTCCCTTGCTCTTCCGCGTTCTTCAGGAGCGGGGGCAGTTCGTTATCCGTGATGAAATCGGATGCTAGAAAATCAGCGCTCACTAGCAGAACGGCAACGTTGGCCCGGTGAAGCGCCTTCTCGATTTCCTTCTTCCACTTGTCGCCTGCCCTTAATTTCGTGTCTACCCACAGTTCCAGCAAGCCGTCTTTCTCCAACGGTTTGAGGTGAACAAGCAGGCGGTCCAGGTACTCTACGTCGCTGTGACTGTAACTGATAAACACACACTGCTTTCGCTGCACTGACGCCCGGTCTGTGTGAAACTCCCCCGGCTGCTTAAGAGCTTGCTTGATTGCCGATGAGATGCGGCTCACGAATTCTGTCGGGCTTGAGGTTTCGTAAATCACGACGCGAAAGTGGGCTAGGTCGAATGGGATGTCGCGGCTGCTCTTGGCAATGAGTATCAGGGGCTTGCGTCTTGCGCTAGCCTGACCAATCTCGAACATTACATTCGGCGTTGCTTCAGTCACATCGGCCACGATGACGGCTGCCGTTGACAGGGCCTTCTCAATGTTGCCGCTGACAGAAGCATTCTCGGGTGCGATCTCGATCGCGTCTGCACGAACGGCCGCGAGATGCACCTCAGCGTGTGTTTTCGGCAAGGCTGC
>PKXI01000185.1 GCA_003133425.1 Acidobacteriaceae bacterium | reverse complement strand
TGATTTCGTTCCGCTCCTCCGAACGCGCCAACCGCGTCATTGACCACGATCAGGAAGGCTCAATGGAGATCAAGAAGCAGGAGGGATACTTCTAAATGGCAACGCTGACGCCTCCCATTTTTTCTATCGACGAATTTCTGCAGCAGGAGCGCGAGAAAGATCTGCTGCGCTTCTCGACAGCCGGCAGTGTGGACGACGGAAAGTCCACGCTCATCGGCCGCCTGCTTTATGACACGCAGTCAGTGTACGAAGACCAGGTACGCTCCATTGAGGGGAAGGGAACTACAGCGCCGGGTCAGATAGATTTTGCGCTGCTCACAGACGGACTTCGCGCCGAGCGCGAGCAGGGCATCACCATCGATGTTGCCTATCGCTATTTTTCAACTGCACGGCGCAAATTCATTATTGCGGACACGCCCGGCCACGAGCAGTACACGCGCAATATGGCCACTGGCGCCTCGACGGCCGATGCGGCCGTTGTGCTGATCGACGCGAGCAAGGGTGTTCTCATCCAGTCGCGCCGCCATGCTTATATCGCATCGCTCCTGCGCGTGCGCCACGTCCTGGTAGCCGTCAACAAGATGGATCTTATCGGCTACGATGAGGCGGCCTTCCGCGCCATCGAAGCAGATTTCAGCTTAGTGCTCGATCAGATCGCGGCCGATACCGGCAACCCTGTCGAGCGAGTGTTTGTGCCGGTGAGCGCGCTCAAGGGCGACAACATCGTTCACAAGTCGACTGTGATGGATTGGTACGAGGGGCCGTCACTGCTTGAGTTGCTTGAGTCGCTGCCGACGTCAGTGGACACGCGTACCGCGCCGTTCCGCTTTCCCGTGCAGCGCGTTCTGCGGCCCGACCACACATTCCGCGGTTTCGCCGGTCAAATTGCATCGGGAACCATTCGTCCAGGCGATGCAATTACGGTGCTGCCGTCGGGCAGAAGCGCGCAGGTCGAACGCATCGTCACCTGGGATGGTGACCTCGCCGAAGCCATCGCTCCGCTTTCGGTGACGCTGGTGCTCGATCGCGAACTCGACATCAGCCGCGGCGATCTGATTGTTTCTTCGCAAACACCGGCGACGGTTACAAAGAGCATGAAAGCCGCGCTGGTGTGGATGGATCAGCGCCCGCTCGAGCTGCATCGCCGTTACCTGCTGAAGCACACCAGCCAGACGGTGCCTGTGTTCCTCACCTCCATCGGTCACCGCACCGATCTTGGCACGCTCAATCGCGAACCGGCGCGGACACTGCATATGAACGACATCGGCGCCGTAACGCTGAACCTGCTGCGCCCTATCGCGCTCGATGTATACGGCGAGAACCGCAGCACCGGTGCATTCATCCTGGTCGATGCGGAAACCAACGGCACAGTTGCGGCGGCCATGATTACCGCGGTGTATAGCCAGACGGCAGCGGGCGCTCCTGCCCTTGCGGACACGTGGGGGCCATTAACGGCCAGTGAACGAGAAGCGCGCTGGGGACATCGCGGCGGCGTTCTGGAACTGAAGGGGCCCAAGGAACTGGTTGATGCGATCGAGCGCGCGCTGTTTGTGGCCGGTTCGGTTCCGGTTCGCATCGATGCCGACGACGATGCTTTTATTCGTCATCCCAGTCTGCTGGAGATTGTAACTACGCTGCAGGCCGAAGCTGGGTTGCTGGCGCTGGTTGTGAATGTGAACGAAAGCCGCACGCTGATTGCGCGCGTCGAGGACAAGCAGATCATTGTCGACGCAGACGCCGTGGGCGATGCGAACGATACGGACGACGCGGGCGGTGCAAAGCTCGCTGGGCGGGCCGTTGCAGCTGTTTACAGGCTGTTGAACGACACAGGGATTTTTGACTCTTCTGAAATGGCGGGGTTGTGATGAGCACGGTTGAGATCAACGCGGAAGTGAATGCAAAGCTGGACCATGTGCGCGCGACGCTTGCGCGGGAAGTCACGGGCAAAGGGGACGTGTGCCTCACCTGCAGTTTACAGGCTGAAGACGTGCTGCTGACCAAACTTGCTATCGCGCTCGATCCGAAGATTCCCATTCTGTTTCTCGATACTGGTTATCACTTCAAGGAGACGTATGAGTATCGGGATCGCATTGCGAGCGAGTGGAGCCTGAACCTGATCAACCTGCTTCCGGAAAAGACGGTGGCCGAGCAGGAGGCGGAGTTCGGACTGCTTTATCAGTCCGCGCCCGACCGTTGCTGCGGACTGCGCAAGGTGGAGCCGTTGTTCAAGGCTGTTGCCAACTATCGAGTGTGGCTCACCGGCCTGCGCAGGGAGCAGGCAAGGAGCCGTGCCGCGCTTGAGGAGTCGGCGATGTTTTCGCTTCCGGGCGGCAAGCAGGTGCTCAAGCTGGCGCCTCTTGCCGAGTGGACTACGCGCGATGTGTGGTACGCGTGCGAGCAGCTCTCGATTCCGCTGCTGCCACTCTACGAGCGCGGTTACACCTCCATCGGCTGCGAACCCTGCACGTCTCTTCCGCTCGATCCCAACGATCCGCGGTCGGGCCGCTGGGCGGGCCACAAGGTGGAGTGCGGAATTCATATTCAAGCTGCGCCGGCGCGGTAAAGTCTGAGCAAGGGAACAGAAGCAGAAAGACAGGGGCAAGGGAATGCAGTACGTCATCGGGTTCATCATCGCGCTGTTTATCGCGCTTACAGGCGTGGGCGCGGGCACCATTACGGTGCCCATCCTGGTGCTGTTTCTCAAAGTCCCTGCACCGGTCGCGGTTGGAATCGGGCTGATGTTTTCCGCGGCCATTAAGTTGATCCTGGTACCGTCGCAAATTCTGCGCCGCAATGTTGCGTGGCGCACACTTGGCTTCATGCTGCTGGGCGGAGCGCCGGGCGTTCTCGTGGGGTCGCTGCTCCTGCGGCATCTGATCGGCGCCGGGTCGCAGAATCTGCTCAACGCAATACTTGGCGCAATTCTGGTGAGCACGGCAAGCTGGCAACTCGCCTTCTCCTTGCGTCCAACAAAGGAAAATCGGGGTACGCGTGATCGCAGTCCGCTGCTCTCTTGGCTCATGTTTCCGGTTGGCGCCGAGGTTGGTTTTTCGTCCGCCGGGGCGGGCGCGCTGGGCAGCGCCGCGCTACTCAGCCTCACGCCGCTGGCGCCGGCGCAGATTGTCGGCACCGACATTGTTTTTGGTTTCCTTCTGTCGCTTATTGGCAGCGGTGCGCATTGGTTTTCGCACGCCACAAATCCGCAGTTGCTGATGGAGCTTATTGCCGGCGGCATCTTCGGAGCCATCTCGGGAACGATGCTCAGCACCCGCATCCCGCGCAGGCCTTTGCGCTTTGCTCTTTGGACCTGGCTGCTGATTCTGGGTGGGCAGTTTATCTTCAACAGCTATCATGTCTGGGCGGCGACACGCTAGAGTGCTCACTGCGGGCGGGGCTGCTTGCCCGCTTGCAATGCCGCTCAAATCCAATCTGCCGCGGCGTACAATGTCTTGGAAGGACGCTTCCCTGCAATGGCAAATTTCCAGATCATGACGAAGCCCATGGGGCCCATCTGCAATCTCGATTGCACCTATTGCTATTACCTCGAAAAAGAGAATCTGTACGGCGATAAGAAAAACTTCAAGATGACGGATGATGTGCTTGAGTCCTACATCCGCCAGTATATTCTGTCGCAATCTTCGCCCACGGTTTCATTTGCGTGGCAGGGCGGCGAGCCAACGCTGCTGGGAGTGCCGTTCTTTGAGCGCGTGATTCAACTGCAGGCAAAGTACTGCGGCAACAAACGAATCGAGAACGCATTCCAGACCAACGGCACGCTGCTCGACGACGAGTGGGGCGAGTTCCTGGCGCGGAACAGCTTTCTCATCGGCATCTCCATCGACGGACCCGCGGAGATTCACGATGCCTACCGCGTGGACAAGGGCGGCCAGCCGACGCATGCCAAGGTGATGCGCGGGCTTGATGTTCTGAAGCGGCACAAGGTGGAGTTCAACACACTCACCGTCGTGAACCGCAAGACCGCGTACAAGCCACTCGAAATCTATAAGTTTTTGAAATCCATTGGCAGCAAATATTTGCAGTTCATTCCGATTGTGGAGGAGATTGCTGCCGAGCCGGATAAAAGCGGGCTGCGCCTGCTGAAGCCTTACGCGCCGACCCAGACCACTGTGTCCGAGTGGTCGGTAGAGCCGTTGCAGTATGGAATTTTTCTGCAGACGATCTTCGACGAATGGGTGCGCTCAGATGTAGCGCGCATTTTTGTGAATCTGTTCGATGTTGCCCTGGAGTCATGGATGGGGATGGACCAGAGCCTGTGCGTTTTTGCGAAGACGTGCGGGTCGGCGCTAGTGATGGAGCATAACGGCGACCTCTATTCCTGCGACCACTTCGTCTACCCAGACAACAAGCTGGGCAACATACTGGAGCGCCCGCTGGCTGGCTTGGCCGGTCTGCCGAAACAGGTGCGCTTTGGCAAAGCCAAGGAAGACTCGCTGCCCAAGTACTGCATTGAATGCGATGTGCGGTTTGCTTGCAATGGCGAGTGTCCCAAGCACCGCTTTCTGAAGACACCCTCAGGCGAGGCGGGGCTTAATTATCTATGCGCGGGATACAAGCACTTTTTTCATCACATTGATCCATACATGCGATTCATGGCCAATGAACTGAAGAACGAGCGTGCGCCCGCGAATGTGATGGCTTGGACGCGGAGCCGGTCCGTGTGAACGCCCCGGGCTCATCCGCGCGGAGTCAGGAACGTCGAGCCTATTAGAGGCGTGACAAGTTGCCGTCTTTATCGAACTGCATGGGCTGCGGAGTTCCGGTGAAGGAGATGCCGGGGCGTCCTTCGAGGAGTTTGATGCAGCTTTCCGAGACAAGCAGGCGCTCGAGACTGAGCGTGTTGGCTATGCGCATCACACGCAGCGACTCTGGGTGCTCGGTGGGGAGCGTTTTCAGGCCCTGCTGAATTGCTTCGCGATCGGAGTCGAAGTGGATGGGAATCTTTGACGAGAGCAGCTTGATGGCCGTGAGCGCGTTCATATAGGTGTAGCGGAGATCGAGCGCTTTGACTGCGCGGGCGGTGGCGAAGTCGGCAATGCCGATGCCGATCCCATTGCCATTGGTTGCAACGCTGAGATCGCGAACCAGGATGCGGAAAACGTTAGGTGGCGCCCAGCCGCTTTTGGCCATCAGCGAATCTGAATAGCCGGAACCATCGCGGCCGGTTACGTTGGGATCCATGCCAGCGCCACTGATCTCTTTTCCAATCTCATCGATGATCAACAGGTCAATCTCATCGAGAGGCAGGCGAGGCATGAGCTGCCGCGCCTTTTCAAGCAGCGTCTCCTCCGCGCTGACCATACCGTCAGGACGTAGCACCGCAATCTCGGCAGTTTGGTGGCGCTGATCTTCAACGATTGCAATGCCGCAGAGGACAGGAACGGTGGAGAGGATCAGCCTGGAGAATTCGCGGACGACGGTCTCGTGCCCCAGGCGAACGACGGCCCGGTGCGCGCTGTTGGCGCCAGCCTGCTTGCCGAATCCGATGGTCAGCATCTTGAGAACTCCGCTGCCCAGAGGGCCGCGAAAATCGGTGTGCGGCTTGACGCGGTTGATGGGAATAACAGCGTCTGCCGCGAGGGCGGGAACGCTGAACAAGACTTCCTGTCCGTTGAGAACGGTGCCGATGCTGCGCGCTTCCATGCTGGCCTGGATGGGGACGCCGAGGTAATTCGAAGTGATGCCGAACTCGGCAAGCACTTTCGTTTGCCCTTCGGCAGTGGCGCCGCCGTGGCTGCCCATGGCGGGCACGACGAACGGCTTTGCGCCGGCGCTCTTGAGCAGATCAATGGTCGCCTTCACAATCTCTTTCAGATTGCTGATGCCGCGGCTGCCAACGCCCACAGCAATCGTCATGCCCGGCCGAATCTTCCCGGCAACGCCCGTGTCGGCAAACTGCCGCGCGAGCAGGCCAGGAAAATCCAACTGCCGTGAAGGTGGATAACTCTGCCGTACTTCGATCATTCGGGGAATGAAGTTGTTCATAGTCCTCGCCGGTTGATAAAACTGTTTGGTTCCGCACAGGGCAGGCTCTCCCCCGCCCTGTTACGGCTCAGGTGAATACACCCGCCTACACTCTTTTATACCTGTTGGACGGCGGGAGGGGACATGCCGGGTGACACTCATGTTTACTTTCTCATCCTCTCCGCGAATATAAGGGACGCTGGCGTGGAGGTGATTCTCAGGCCCTCCAGAGCCCTGCGAAAGTCGTGGGACCGCGATTGAGCGTCTTCGCTGGCGAATAGCCGGCCTGCTGGAATGCGCCACAACCCTTGAAAATGGCCAGGAGTTACTAGTGCGCGGCGGGGACGGGAACCGGTGCGGAATGCAGCAATTCATCCTTAATTCCTGCGCAGGATATTTTCTCCGCCAACCAGATGGCCAGAAATGCGGTCGCAAAGCCGGCAAAGAAGTCGACCAGGTAATGCCATTCCAATAGAAGGACCGAGGGCAAAAGCAGCAGGACATAAATACCCAGCATAAGTAGGGCGATTCTCTTCCACGGTCGCACGAACCAAATAGCGATGATTGGCAGCGCGACATGCAGGCTGGGGAGGCTGATGTAATAGTCCTCTGGATTTACGGCGATTACGGCAGAGGTTATATTGTGCGCCCACAACATGCGCGTCCTCATCACGAGAGCTTCCTGGGTCCAAAAGGTCAACAATGATCGCGGATAGCTTGAGAGATGAATAGGGCAGATGGAATGCGGCCCTTTTGCGGGCAACACAGAATACACAACGAGTGCAATTGCGTAGCAGATAAGCAAGGTGCGCACATACTTCAAAGCAAATTGCTGATTTCGAAGCAGAGCGGCGAAAATAAGGACCGCCATAAGTCGGCCATACAGGCTGTAGTAGGTGAATTCGAGCAGCTTGAAGAACCAGATGGGCAGATGACTCAAGCTCCAATGTGCGATATCGGTGACGTTGACATGGAAGAGCACCCAGTCCAAATGTTGAAAGAATAGATCGTAGGTCCAGGGGTTCCTGATTCCCACAAGTGCGTGATTGAAAGAAAACACCAATATGAGGCCCAGGAATAGATAGAGCGCGGGAACAAAAATGTCGATTGCGTCCTCAAGGATTCGCTTCCTTCGTTCCAGGAGTTCGGCGACGCCCAGGGCATCAACGGTGACGATCGCGCCCAGCCAGAATCCGAACAAGTAGATCAGCCACGCTGCGAGCAGGAGGGCTATCACAATGCGACCCTTTTTCTCCCGGAAGCGGGCCAGAAATGGCATCAGGGTCTGCCGAAGTGGCAAACCGAAGATGGCCAGTCCGATGGCGACAAATGCGGCAGAAAAGGCCGTTCCGCCCCAATAGCTGGAAGTGATCTCAACGAAGTCGATTCGGAGTGGGAGTCGGGCCACTCTGAACGCGGGATAGAGGAGCAGGAACGGAATGCCGATGAATGCGTAATCGAATGGAATCAGTTAAGAAGAAAGTCGTTTGCCGCAGCGATGCCAGTCGGTGCGCCTAGGGTCGCTACCAAGGGCAACATCCAGTTTATCGCGTTCGCCGAGCACCCAGTTTCCCAAGTTTCCCAAGTTACCCCCAAAAATCTGGCATCTCCCGGTTCAGCACGAGTCCTCTTGAATCTAAAGAAACCAGGAGCCGATGGAAAGGATTTTGTGCGCATCAGAACCGAAAAGAGAACTTCGCAGTCTCTCCCCCGCCGGGTCACTCGAAAGCTCGGAAGTTGCGACAGCATGGGTTTTTCGAAGTGGAGCCGTCTGATTTGCCGCAACATTCGCCAGTAACCGGGTAGGCGTAGTATTCGGTCGAGCAGGAACGATCCCCGGCCGCAGCAATGGAGTCGCGCTTGAATATAGCCGTAAGTGATTGGTGCGAAAGGGGGGAACCTGTTCTAGACACCCTGAGGTTTTCCTGAAAATAATGCTAAAACTTGGGGCTCCGGGAAGCAAGTGATAATGCAGGGGTTGAGGGATGGAATCGTAGTTTTTACACGAACAATGCAAATTTAGAGGTACGCAAAAACGCGAAAAGTGCTAGGAATTGCTAGGAACCTAAGAGCAGCCTTGGAACTGCCACTCGGATACATCTGGCACCTCAGGGTTGGATTATCATATTCACTTCCATAGCTCGCGGGGCATCAAGCCCGGTCAATTCAGTCACGACGCCCCCGCACGCGACCCATGAGAAACTGAATTCCCCAAACATTTCGCCTCTCGTGGTTCCGTGGTTGCCTCCAGTCGAGTTCACGGTATCGCCACCCCATGAGCCCTCAATCGGCAAATGTGGGGAGGGAAGTAACGGAGGCATTCCAATGACAACCAAAGCTCGGGCAGGGATGGACGAGTTGATTCTGCGCGTTCAGGCGTCACTCAGCCTAGCCACGAAAAAGGAGGCCGGATGTCTCGTGAATGTCTTCGTCTCCTGTTTAGAAGACACGCTCGTTGACCATCTGGCGGACGACGGCTATTGCCTCAAACTGAACGCGGTTGGGAAACTCGTCGTCCGGCACAGTCCCTCGATTCGCAAGAGGGTTGGATTCAGCGGTGAGACCTGTCAGATACCACCGAAGAGCAAGGTAAGATTCCTTGCCCTTGGAAAGCTGCGCCAGCTTGAGACAGCCCCAGTCAGCAACGGAGTTGCCGCGTCTGGACAGCCGTAGAGTTGCTCTGGATTTAGGGAGCGGGCTGTGAATTACTTTTGCCTTTATTTCTCCTACACTCTCTCCATGGCATTCGGATTCCCAACGCCCTCAGGCCGAAAGACCTTCGTGGTGACCTGCAAGCGGTGCCGCCGCGATGTGCCGTCAGGCCGAGATGACTTCCCCTTCCAATCAATCACCGTTGAGTGTTGCCTTTGCGGCGAACTGCGGCGGTACCTTCCCTCTGAGGTCTTCCTCGGTCGGCCTGACCAACTCGTAAACCACCGGCAGCGGGCCGAAGGCCGATAATGTTCACAACCATCGAACAGTGACGGTGGTAAGGGCGGGATTATTTACCAGATCTCAAGCAGGGGGCGATTCAGTGAAAGATTCTCGCACTACAGAACCGTGCGTCGGCATCTTCTGGCTTTTAGACGGCGAACCCATCATCGACGCCACTCCTCTTTCCAAGGCGGAACCCTACTTCACCGCCTTAACGCATCCGACCGCACACATTGATTATTGGGCGCTGCTCCAACACAACGGTACAGTGCCAGCCGAGGTCGAGTACGAGCGACCGCCACGTGGCCGCGTAGTTTTCGACCAGCGGGAGCAGCGATTTCGCCTATACGCGGACAAGTGCATCCTCTGTCAGCGAAAGGTCGTCAGGAAGATTATGGACGCCATGCATCTGCCACCGGACAAAACCTCCGAAGACCGCGACGAGCACTATCGGTGCTTTAACTGCTTATATCCTGCTGTCGATGACGACGACTTCTGAGTAGGTCGTCGCAGAAATTTACCCAGCCCTTTGGATGCGGCGGTTTCCGATGGATGAGCGAGACGGTATCCGGCTGGCATGGGAACGGCAGGTGAATGTGCGGGTGGTGCCGACCGGAAAGGCAATTGAGGAATCGGTCGATTTGGCACATGAGATTTACAATCAGGTGTTTCGACGGGTGCCGGAGCGAATCCGCAATGACCAGAGGTTGTGAGCCGCCAGCCAACTTCTCAAGAATCTCTTGACGAGAGGTATGACCTGCCCGATGCTGAAACCGGAGGCACCAGTGAAGGCGAACCAGCTTGTAAAAGCGACCGGCCAGATTGACCCATTTCAGGCGTCGATGGGAAGCCTGTTGGTAGTCGCGTTCCCGAGGACGAACTCCAAGAACTACCCCTTCGCCGTACAGATTGTCGAGAGCGCGGAGCGGTGGGCGATTGTAGAAATCAACGGCCAGACAATGCACGTTGCAGCATTCGGAAAAACCCAAGTGGAAGGTGGACGAGCCGCAACGCTGCTTGGCTACTCGTTGGGATGGAAGGGTACACTGCTTTTCGTTAAGGGGCGTCTTCTCAGGGACAGCTACCGAGTGCGTGAGGTTATTGATTGCTTCGTGCAATCTTGTGAATGCACCGACATCAAAGCGCACTGCCATGAAGTGATGAACGACCCCAAGTATTCGCCCTATGATTACTCCTACGGGCGCAAGAGAATCGACCGCTACATCTTCCCGTGCAAACACCTAATGCCGTGGATGCGCTTTGACTCAGAGCATCCATCCTCGTATCAAGACCAGATACAGGCTGCGGGGGTCAAGCACGCATGTACCGTCTGCCCAAACTTCCGTCCGCAGGATTTTGTGAAAATCGAGAAGCCGCTCAAAAGCGCGAACATTTAATCTCCACAACCCAAGGCTCACCGCCGCCGCTAGACTCGCTCAATGCCCCGCGTGTATGCCTCTTTCCAATGCCGTGACGGATGGCACGTCAGCTTCCTTGAGAGCGACTTGAAAACATCGCTTCGCAAACACCTGATGTTTACCAGCGAACAGAAGATTGTTGAACTGGCCGAACGCGGGAACGCGGACTTGAATCTGGAGAGCCGTGCGGCCATTCAACACGGAATCGGCATTGGCCGGGGCGGGTTCTACCTGAACCTGACGCCGGAGCAGTACGACCGCCTTGTGCGCCCCTGACCTCTAGCGGTGGAAGGATAGGTCGAAGGGGAAGTAGTCAGGCCATTTCAATTCGCTGTGTCGATGGATGCCCTGTGAGCCTGTTTTCGCTGCCGCTCAGACCGCCAATGCTTGAGCCAAGAGGCTTGTCGCAGCTTATAGGCTCTTCCGGTCGAATCAATTGCTTGGCAAAAGTCGATGGTTGCAACGTCTACGTCTGATTGGCTCAAAAAGGTCATGATGTATTCGCCCTCTTTGATTTCATGTGCCAACTCGGGTTGAGTATCCATACAAACGAAGGGCTGAGTGGGATAAAGACACCAAGCCCCAGTGTGCGTAATTGTCACCGGACGGCGACCCTTGTTGACGACTTTCAGGATGATTAGAGTCGTTCCGTCATGGCGGGGGTCTCCATGGGTCTCCATGTTAAGGCCAACCGTCATTTTGAGAGATACGCGCTCCCTGATAAGCTGTCTAGCAACGGCAATTGTCGAGACCACAGCACCATACGCGGCAATGATGGCGGTCACTGTCTCTGCTGTGGTCATGACCTGAATCATAAGCCAAGTCAGATGTAAATAGCAGAAACTCTGGAGGGCTTTTCAAATGGCAACCCACACACAGGTACAGTTTCAAGCGATAGTGGATGCTCTCAACAAAGAATTTGGCGAGTTGTATACGTTTCAACTTGTCGGCTCTCTGAAGGAGAAACCCGCCAGCTTGCACGACGCGGATATTGTCGTGTATCCCAAGCTGCCCGGTGGATTCGATGCGTTCCTTAGCGGCTGTAAGGCCGGTGGAACCGAGGTTGTTGAGATTGATAGGAATTCAAGTACGCCGTTCCCCGGACGACCCAAGGGACAAGACAAAGTGAAATTGAAGTTTGCAAGTGGGCAGATACTTGAATTGTTTTTCCCCAAGGGCTATTGCACCGTCAAATAGCACGCAGGGTTTAGCCAAGCCCGACAGAGGAGTGAATCGTGATTGAACAAATCAAAGCCGCCATTCAAAGTGCAGCCGATACAAACCAGAAGACTGCGATGTTTCACTTTCAGGTGTTGAAAAATGCGGATGAATTATCGGGCATCGACCCAAAGGGCTTCTGCAAAGAAGTATCGGTTTCGGATGCCTACGCGACCGAGTTCACAAAGATGATTGCCCTAGCTCGGCTGATGAAGGAGCAGGGAATCACACTTGAAAGCCATCAAACCAACCGTGTGGACGGCTTCCAGACCAAAGTAAATATCGACCTTCCCAAACCCGCCACGAACGAATGAATGGGAGCACAGTGCATGACGACCCTCGTGATTGACGCCGGTCAAAGCATTGTCGGGGTTTATTCCGTTGAAGACGGGAACTACATCGGCTATCGCGGTAGCAGAATCTCCGAGGCAGTTGAGCGCGTTCAGAACGCCGATGAAGTCATTACCTACAACGGAGAGATGTACGACCTAG
>PKXI01000188.1 GCA_003133425.1 Acidobacteriaceae bacterium | reverse complement strand
GGCCATCGGGAGGGCTCCTCAAGGTTTCGCCCTGCCAAATCTCCTGCTTTCCCTGCAGGAAACGGCGAGGGCTTGAATTGGATTTCGATCGGATTGTAGCAGGGCCTGAGAGACAAAGACAGAGAAAAATGGCGAAGATATGGAGAAAGTTTAGTTCCCCCTAATTTGGGGGGTGCCAATCCCTGCCATTGTCGGACAGGCCCCGGCCAAATCAGACGGTATAGGCCCCAATCCGTGTTTCCCGGCTGGTCAGCGAGTCGCAGGCGCGGTCGAGGATCTCGTAGTCCTGGTCGTGCTGCTTGCGGAAGGCGCGGAAGTCAGCTTCGCTGGCCCAGCGGTCGATGGTGAGATAGTTGCCCGGAATGTAGGCATCGCGGAGCAGTTCCGTTCCCTGGTAGTGTGGCGAGGTGCGGAAAAGTTTTGCCCAGGCGCCTTCCGGACCATAGGCCGCTTCAAAGCCGGCAATCTTTTCCTCGGCAATTTCGAATTGCCAAACCACGACAAACATATAAAGACCTAATCCTGTCTTTATGGTAGCGCATCAAGGGCCTACACAAAGCCGGCGTCGATTACATAGCTCTGGTTGGTAATCGAGCGGGAGTCGTCTGCGGCCAGGAAGAGGGCGAGCCGGGCAACTTCCTCAGGCTCAATCTGGTGCTTCAGCGCCTGGCGCTGAAAAATGTTGGCAAGGTACTCGGGTGTGTACCAGAGCTTCTTCTGCCGCTCGGTGGCGATGGCGCCGGGGAGAATGGCGTTAACGCGGATGTTGAGGGGGCCGAGATCGTGGGCGAGGGTGCGGGTGAGTCCGACGATGGCGGCCTTGGCGGCGACATAGACAGCCAGGGTAGTGTTGGGAATGATCCAGGCGATGGAACTCATATTGATAATCGACCCGCGGCCCGCTGCGCGCATGGCAGGCAGGACGGCCTGAACGGTGAAGAAGTGAGGACGTAGATTGATGGCCATGCCGCGGTCCCAGGATTCGGGCGTGACCTCTTCGATGGTGTGGCGCTGGTCGTTGGCGGCGTTGTTCACCAGCACATCTACGGTCCCGTAGGTGGATACGACTTGTGCAACGGCGGCCTTGAGGGCGGCAACTTCGGTGACGTCGCAATGAATGAAAAGGGGCGCGGGGCAGCCCTCGCCGGTGAGCGCGGCGGCAAGGCTGCGAGCTTGCTCATCCTGAATATCAAGGAAGGCAACGCGCGAACCCTGGCGAGCAAATTGCGTGACAAAGGCCTCGCCAATGCCGGTGGCGCCGCCGGTGATGAGGACTACGCGGTCCTTGAGGCTCGGATAGCTTGCGAAGGTTGATTGGGCGTTCTGCATCACGGGCAGCTCCGGATGATTTCCTGGTTAGGGCGGAAGACCTGGGCACCCAGTCTTTTCTTGGGACCCAGACCCCAGCGCATTGTCCTTAGCTCGCCGGGACCGGGTGGAAGTGCATGACCACTTGGCCGGAATTTGCCAGATGCAATGTTGCGCCGACTCTTGTAAACGGATTGCCCATGTCATCGACTTTGTCCTCAGACAAGGTAAAGCCGCCGGGGGCGTCCATTGTGATCTGCAGATGTGCGTCCTCGTAGTCAATCTGGATGGTTTTAGCGTCGATCTGCTTCATGGTTCCGTGAGTCGGGAACGACTCGGCAATGTCCGCAGGGCCTGCGATATCAAATTGGTCGGTTAGTTCCACCGAGCCGTTGGCACGTGAGTACTTCATCGTGCGCAGGACCTTTTTGAGGTTCGGATCGTTGTAGGCGGCAGTGATGTCGATGACGATCGTGTCCTGCTGCGGAGTAAAGTCCGTGGAAACCACCGTGGGATGAACTGTCGTCGCTTCCAGTTGCAGCTTGCCATCAATCTCTGGTACCGGGTGGCCGAATGAGTTCAGCAGCCTGTAGGTGTAGCGCTTGGGGCTGAATGTGTCGGCTATATAAAAGCTGGGGCCGCCGGGATCGCCGACGATCTGGGTCGACTTGATACCGATGGAGTAGGTTCCGACATCGTTGTGGCTATGGTTGCCATTTCCCCCCGCCTTGATGGTGACAGCGAAATCACCTCCAGGCGAAGGGCGGTCGACCAGGATGCCGTTCTCGGGATACCAGGCGCGGAGGCCGAGCAAATCATTGGCTGAAGCTCCGGGGTCGTGGCGCTGGGACTCGTTTGGGAACGCGGCATAGACAGCTGCCGGAAGCGACTCGAACCGGGCTCCGCGAATGATGGCCAGATCGTCCGGGAAGACGCCCAGACGGAAGGTGCGGTCAATGACGGCCAGGAACGTCTGGTCGGGCTTGTAGCCAAAATGTGCATCGCCGTAGTCCGCATAGACACCGGGCAGCATGGCGAATTGGAAGCCGAACAGTGCCGCCTTACGCGCATGGGGATTGTCGTAGAGGTCGATCTTGCCGCCGGTGGAGTACCAAAGGTGCTCACGGAGTTCGTTGTAATTTGAGAAGCCGTAAACCCAGTAGCCAATACCTTCATTGTCGTAACCGGAGTCTGAGAAGCTGTCGAGATAGTTGGGAACCCAATGCTCTGCAGCCGCGGCAAACAGGGCGCGATCGTTGCGGTCGGGCAAAATAGTGAGCGCCGCGTCGGTGACGCCGTTGTGGCAAACGGAATTCCAATTGTGCTTGACGTCGAGCCAGGAGATGTAGGTTTTTTCCTGGCCGGCGTATGCCCGGCGCATGGGACCGAAGACGTGGAGTTCAAGTGCGGCCATGGCGCGCTGGCGGGTGTCGGCGGGGACCTTGTCCCCCAACAGGTAAAGCGCCTCGGCGACCGAGTGTCCCAAAGCCGCCGCGTTCAGGTCGACGTAATAACGGGTGCCGTTGAAGTTCACGAGCTGCGGATCGTGCGCTGCCAATGTCCAGGACTTCTCGGTGGAGATGGCGTCGAGCTGTTCGGCGATGCGGGCCAGGAAGCGGCCTTTCCACTCGCTGCACTCGGCCAGAACCAGCGGCGTAAGTTGACCGGTGTGGCGGCCCAGCATTGCCTGACCCTCGTTCCGATCGCCGTCGCGGGAATAGCGTAGATAGGCCGTGTCTTCCCAGGGAGGCAGCGGGGAGGCGATGAAGGTTGCGGCGCGGTCGATGCTGGATTGGAAATATTGCGCAGCAGGCTCCCAGGCGGCGCGGTTGGCACAGGGCACCCCGAATCCCGCAGGCTTTTCAGGAAGCATCTGTGCAATGGCAGCGCGGCGGCCTTCGCTCAGTTCGGGGTAGGTCAGCGCCGGAGTCTGCGCCGAAGCGAGAGTTGGCGCCATAGCCAAAGTCGCAAGCATGAAAATCAAGGCAGTTTGGTCCATGCGTTCTGGGCGCTTCAAACGAGTAATCATGGCATGCACTCCGCCGGCTTTGCCGGCTGTTAAATAGCGAATAAGAGCAATCCGGGTTCCAGCGTCCGATGAAATGCTGGCCGGTTCAAAGACCGGCGCAATTATACAGCGCATGGGAAATACCGTGCCCCAGAGCACTGAAGACAATAGGGTTCGGGATGCACTAGGGAAGGGACCAAACAAGTATCGTATAGCGGTATACGATACTTTATCTTGATATACAGAGCACCAGAATGGGGTGCATACTGATCAATAGGCCGTGATTGTGAGGCGTAACCTTCCCCGTGGGGTCCCTCGTCTTCGTACCGGCCATTACACTTGCAAGGTGAATCGTTTTAAGCAGTCCGGTTCAGCGGATTGTGGAAGCGATAGAAATCAGGCGCGGTGCGATTGCGCCCGGATATGTTTTTGCTACGTTTTCAGGCATCCGGGAGCTCAGTGCGCAAGGCGTAGATATGAACTCAAGAACAGGGCTCACAGAGAGGGATTCATGACAGCTTCAGCACGTTTTCCAGGCATTCGTGTTACCGCAAATGGCAACCAACTGGTCTCGTACCACACTGAGACACGGATCGCCGACGCCGGCGTTTTTTACCCGATTACGCCGTCTACGGAAGGCGGTGAGCTGTTCCAGCAGGCCTACGCTGAAGGCCACTTGAACGTGTTCGGGCAGAACACGATCGCTATCGAGACTGAGGGTGAACATGCGGCACAGGGCGGCGCCATTGCCCACTCGGTTTGCGGCAAGCGCGTGGTGAATTTCACCTCCGGGCAAGGCGTTGTCTACGGCGTTGAGCAGTACTATCACGCGCCGGGCAAGGGATCGACCATGGTGCTTGAAGTGGGCGCCCGCGCGCTCACCAAGCACGCACTGAATGTGCACTGCGGACACGACGATATATATGGAGCGCTTGATACCGGCTGGATCATGCTTTTCGGCAAGGACGCGCAGCAGGCCGCCGACCAGGCGCTGATTCTGCGCCGCGTGACCGAGCTGAGCCTCACGCCCGGCATGAACATCATGGACGGCTTCCTGACCACGCACCTGGAGCGCACTTTCTACAAGCACGAGTCGGAGCTGATCCGCGAGTACCTGGGCGCGCCGGAAGACATCATCGACTGCCCGACTGAAGCGCAGCGGGTTCTGTTTGGACCCACGCGCCGCCGCGTTCCCAAGATGATGGATTTGGCGAACCCGATCCTCATGGGGCCGGTGCAGAACCAGGAACACTACATGAACGGAATCGTGGCGCGGAGAAACAACTTCGCCGAGCCGATTCTGCGGTTCCTTGAAGATGCGTACAAGGACTTCGCCGAACTGACCGGCCGCAAATATGGGCTCATCACCGAATACAAGACAGCGGATGCGGAAACAGTGTTCGTTTCTCTGGGCTCCGCCGCTGAGAATATCGAAGCCGCGGTGGACTACCTGCGCGACACGCGCGGCGCCAGCGTTGGCTCTATCCATATCAATGTGATTCGCCCCTTCCCTGAAGCCGCAGTGGTGGCCGCACTCAAGGGCAAGAAGAACGTAATCATTCTGGAGCGGACCGACGAAGCGCTTTCCGGCGACAATCCACTCGGGCGCGACATTCGCACCGCGCTGTCGAAGGCAATTCAAACTGCGGGTCGTCCCGCGGCCGAGGGTCTTCCGGCCGTCACGATCGATGAAGTGCCGACAATCTTCGGCGGCACCTACGGACTGGGCTCGCGCGATTTTCGTCCCGAGCACGTCATCGGCGCATTCGAGTTTGCCACGGCAGGCCGCGCACGCAAGGACGGCAAGACCGCGGCCGACGGCGTTTCGTTCATCGTGCTCGGTATCGATCACCCCTATTCGGTCGTGGGCGACGAGACACCTTCACTGTTGCCTCAGGGCGCGGTTGCGGTGCGCTTCCACTCCATCGGCGGCTGGGGCGCCATTACCACTGGCAAAAACCTCGGCGCAATCATCGGCGACTTGAACGATCTGCTCTACGAACGTGACGGTTTGAAAGACGACCTGGGAAATCCCAAGGAAGTGATTCACGTCAGCGCCAATCCCAAGTACGGATCGGAAAAGAAGGGCGCGCCGACCAGCTACTTCATGGTTGCTGCCAAAGACCGCATCCGCGTTAACTGCGACCTGCGCCACGTAACAGTAGTTCTGTGCTGCGACCCCAAGGCGTTTACGCACACCAACCCGCTCGACGGCATGGCCGAGGGCGGCAGCCTGGTTTGGGAGTCGGACGAAGAGGGCGAGCAGGCATGGGAGCGGCTGCCTCTCTGGGCGCGCAAGCAGATTATTGACAAGAACATTCGCGTATTCACCTTGCCCGGTTTTGCAATCGCGAAAAAGGCAACTGACCGCGCCGATCTGCAACTGCGCATGCAGGGCAACGCGTTTCTCGGTGCGTTCTTTGCCGTGAGCACCCTGCTGCAGGAGTTCGGCATCACGCAGGAGCAGTACCGCGACGTCGTCTACAAGCAGTATGTGAAGAAGTTCGGCAAGCTGGGCGATGCGGTTGTGCAGTCGAACATGGAAGTCATGTTGCAAGGCTACGACCAGGTCAAGGAGATCAAGATCGGCGCGCTCAGCGCGGCTGATCGCTCCACGCTTCGCGGCCAAGCACTCATGCCAATTCTGGAACTGGCAACTGCTGGCGGATCATGCGGCACCGGCTGCCGTTCCACACCCGTTCCGGCTGGCCAGGGCAAGCGACCGCCCATCGACAGCATTGCAACCTTCGATGCGGAGTTCCGCTCGCACTATGGATACGATCAGCCCGCAACGCCGCTTTCGGCGATGGGCGTAATTGCAGCGGCAACAGGCGATACCGCCTCCAAGTACGTTGCCCGCCGCGAGACCCCGCTCTACATTCCCGAAAACTGCACGCAGTGCATGGAGTGCATCTCGGTTTGCCCGGATACGGCTCTGCCCAACTGCTCGCAGGATCTGGGCACGCTGTTGTCGACCGCAATTTCCTACTACGTGGCCGATGGCGTCGAGCGGACCAAGATGCTCCGCGCGCTGCCTGAAATCGAAAAGCAGGCACGTGCGCGCATGGTCGCGGAGGTAAAGACTGGCACGCCGCTGCAGACCATTCTGCGCGAGGTTACCGAGCAGGTGGATGGATTCTCGGCGAGCTCCAAGGAGCAGTTCTTCGCGATTATGGACAAGGTGCCGATGGCTTACCAGAAGGTCAACGCGATCTTCTCGTCGCCGGAACGCAAGGCGCCTGGTTCGGGAGGCATCTTCTCAATTTTTGTGAGCGACCTGTGCAAGGGCTGCGCAGCCTGCGTTACAGCGTGCGGCGATCACAATGCACTCAAGATGGTGGCCGAAACCGAGGAAGTGAACGCCGAGCACGAAAGCGGCACCGGTTTCCTTGACCTGCTGCCCGATACTTCGCAAAAGTATCTTGGCCTCTTTAACGGCGCAAATCCGGCGGACTCGAAGACCGCGACGCTTCGCAACATGCTCATGGTGCGCACCAACTACGACGCCTTGGTGGCGGGCGATGGCGCCTGCGCGGGCTGCGGCGAAAAGAGCGTTCTCCGCTCCATTGCAGCGGTAACCGAGGCTTACATGCGCCCCGTGTTCCACGCCAAGAGCGACCGCTTTGTGGTCAAGGCCGGCCAGTTGGAAAAGACCGGCGCGGCAAAACTCGCGGCTCTCAACGACAGCAGCCCGCAAGAGTACGCGCTGCTTCGCCAAGCGATTCTCCACCTGGTGATGGGCCTGGGCGGCGAAGACCTCAAGGACACCAAGACACGCATTGCAGCCTACGAAGCCGAGCACGGCACCGTCACGGATGCACAGCTTGTTGAAGCGATTGCCGCGGTGCTGTTGACTGAGGCCTTCAATCACAAGAACCTGCAACCGGTGGATGGCCGCCTTGCCAACGGCATGAGCGTAATGGCGATGGCCGCGCACACAGGCTGCAACACCGTGTATGGCTCAACGGCTCCCAACAATCCGCATCCCTATCCGTGGATGAATTCACTCTTCCAGGACGGCGTAACGGTGGGCTGGCTGATGGGCGAGAGCTTCATCGTTGACCACGCGCGGCGCTCAGTTCTGCCGGAGCGGTTGGCCGACATCCTCCTCACGCGAGACTCGAACGTCATCAGCGAAGAAGAGTACTACCACTTGACGCACTTTACGGATGCGTTGATGACCGACCAGGAGATTGTTGAACTGCCCAAGGTTTGGGTGGTCGGCGGCGATGGCGGCATCGGCGACATCGGCTACCAGAACACCTCGAAGGTGATGTTGCAGAATCGGCCCAACGTAAAGGTGCTGATGCTCGACACGCAGGTGTACTCAAACACCGGNNGGCTCCGCCACACAAGGCAAGAACACGGAGAAGAAGACGGTTGCAGAAACGTTCCTGGCCGGACACGGATCGCCCTTCGTCGCGCAGGTCTCAATGGCCAACGCGCCGAAGCTCTATCGCGCAATCCTCGACGGTCTGGAGTATCGCGGAACGATGTTCCTGCAGGCATTCACCACGTGCCAGCCGGAGCATGGCGTAGCCGACGACATGGCGCTCTTCCAGGCGCAGCGCGTACGCGACTCGCGCGGCGCACCGGAGTTCGTCTTCAATCCGCGCTTGGGCGAGACCTACCAGGAAGCGCTGGATCTCAAGGGCAATCCTTCCATCGATCTCGATTGGTATGAGACGAAGTCGAAGGTAACCGGCGAGGTTTCACGTTACACCGTTGCGCACTGGTGCACCACTGAAGCGCGCTTCCGCAACCACCTTAAGAAGATCAAGCCTGAAGTGGCGGCAACCATGATTCCGCTGGACAACATGCTGGTGCGCATCACGCAGCAGGATGTGGTCTACCGTTACTACGTGAAACCGGGACACCGAGCATACATCCCCGACTTCGGCGTGTACATCACCTACGACGAAGGCGGCAAGACAGAGTACCGCGCGCTGAGTCGGCAACTGGTGATGTTCTGCGTGGAGCGGCGCAAGGCGTGGCGCATGCTGCAATCGAAGGCAGGCATCGTCAACAAGGAATACCTCGCGCAGAAGGCGATTCTGGCCGACGTAGATGCAGGCAAGCTTTCGCAGGAAGAGTTGTTCACGCGCGGGCACGAATTGGTAAGGGAGCGGATTGCCGGACCGGTTCCCGTCACAGCATAAATCAAATCGACAATCAACAAACACAAAACGCGGACTTCGGTCCGCGTTTTGTGTTTGTGATGACGACATCACCTCCTTTGGAGTGATGGTGTTTGAGACCGTGATTATGTCCAAAACAATCTAAGGGACGTATAAATCCACGTATTCGCTAACAGGCATAGCTTCGAGGCGTTTCCGGTCAAGTGATGCATCGAGAATCCGTTTTTGCTGCTCTTCCGGAAACCGGCGCCGCAAGTTGGTCTTGAATTTCTCAACTAACAAAGGCAATCCTTCTTCGCGGCGGCGGCGATGCCCGATGGGGAACTCAACTGTCTCATCCAGCACAGTGCCATCTTCGAGAACAACACGAAGTGCGTTGGCGATCGAGCGCTTGTCGGGGTCGTGATAATCGGCGGTGAAGGCCGGCTCTTCAACACAGACAATCTTGGCGCGGAGCGCGTCGATACGCGGACCAAATATCGGATCTGCGGCGACTTTGTCTTCGTAGTCGGCGGCAGTGAGCCTGCCAAACAGAAGCGGAATAGCAACCATGTATTGCACGCAGTGGTCGCGATCGGCGGGATTGGCAAGCGGGCCTTTCTTGTCGATAATGCGCAGGCAGGCCTCGTGAGTGCGAATCGTAATGGAGCGAATGTCCTCGGCGGACTTGCCAAGTTTCTGCAGCTGCGTGCGCAGTATCATGGCGGCTTCAACCGCTGTCTGCGCATGAAACTCGGCAGGGAAGCTGATCTTGAAAAGCACATTCTCCATTACGTAGGAACCGTAGGGGCGCTGAAAGTCGAACTCGCGGCCCTTGAAAGAAACGTCGTAGAATCCCCACGTTTTTGCGGTGAGCGCGGAGGGGTAGCACATCTCCCCGGCGCGGGCCATCAGCGCCAGGCGCACCGCGCGGCTGGTTGCGTCGCCTGCCGCCCAGCTTTTGCGCGAGCCCGTATTGGGCGCATGGCGATAGGTGCGCAGGCTCTGGCCGTCAACCCAGGCCAGCGAGAGCGCAGCGATGGTCTGCTCGCGCGTAAGTCCAAGCAACTGGCAGACAACGGCAGTGGATGCAACCTTGACGAGCACCACGTGATCGAGGCCAACTTTGTTGAACGAGTTTTCAAGCGCGATGCAGCCTTGTATCTCGTGGGCCTTGATCATGCCTGTCAGCACGTCCCGCATTTTCACCGAAGGTCTGCCGTCTGCAGGGCTGCGCGAGAGCCAGTCAGCGACGGCGAGAATTCCGCCCAGGTTGTCGGAAGGATGTCCCCACTCGGCGGCCAGCCACGTGTCGTTGAAGTCGAGCCAGCGAATCATGGCGCCAATGTTAAAGGCCGCCTGCACTGGGTCGAGCTGATACCCCGTGCCGGGAACACGCGCACCATTGGGAACCACGGTGCCAGCCACGATCGGACCCAGCAGGCGCGTGCAAGCCGGATACTCGAGTGCTTCCAGGCCGCAGCCCAGCGTGTCCATAAGGCAATACTGCGCCGTCGTGTATGCCAACTCGCTGCCGATCTTGTAACTCAGCGCATAGTCGGCGATGTCGGTCAGGACTTTGTCAGGCGCGGGACGTTCATTGCTTATGTGAGAGGACACGCAATCTCCTTATGCAATCGAAGGTTTATCTGTTTCTAGGTCCGTTCGCCGATCGGCACGAATTCCAGATTCTCCGGGCCAGTATAGACAGCCGAAGGCCGAATGATCTTGCCGCTCTGGCGCTGTTCGATAACGTGCGCCGACCAGCCCGCCGTGCGCGCGATCACGAACAGCGGCGTAAACAGTTCGACCGGTATGCCCATAAGGTGATAAGCCACGGCCGAGTACCAGTCGAGGTTGGGAAACATGTTCTTGGCGTCGCGCATGGTGTCTTCAATGCGTTCCGCGATAGAGAAGAGCTGCATGTCGCCGGCAGCAGCAGCAAGGTTGCGGGCAACTTCCTTGACAATGTCGCTGCGTGGATCGCTGATGGTGTAAACAGGATGCCCGAAGCCGATGATGACTTCTTTGTTGGCGACGCGGCGGCGTATGTCGGCCTCGGCCTCATCGGGAGTTGCGTAGCGGGTTTGAATTTCGAGCGCGACTTCGTTGGCGCCGCCGTGCTTGGGACCTTTGAGCGCACCAATAGCGCCGGCGATGGAAGAGTACATGTCGGAGCCCGTTCCGGCGATGACGCGCGCTGTGAAAGTGGAAGCATTGAATTCGTGCTCGGCGTAAAGAATCAGCGACGCTTGCATGGCCGCTGTCCACAGGGGGCTGGGCGCTTTGCCATGCAGCAGGTGAAGAAAATGCGCGGCGATGGAATCGGATTTTGAGTCCAGGGGCGTTTCAACGTCGATGCGCTTGCCGTCGTGCGCAAAACGGTGCCAGTAGAGCAACATCGAGGGCTGCGCAGCCAGCAGCGTGTCAGCAATGGCGCGCGATCCAGACTCGCCATGCTCCTGGCCCTCAGGCCGAATGCATCCCATCACGCTCACGCCGGTGCGCAGCACATCCATCGGATGCGCGCGCGGCGGCAGCAATTCCAGCGCCTGCGTTACTTCCTCGGGCAGCCAGCGCAGCCCCACCAGTCTTTCCTTGTAGGCGGCGAGTTCACGTGCGTTGGGCAGTCTGCCATGGACCAGTAGGTGCGCCACTTCCTCAAACTCGCAATGCGCGGCAAGGTCGACAATGTCGTACCCGCGATAGTGCAGGTCGTTGCCGCTGCGGCCCACCGTGCACAGCGCGGTCTCCCCGGCGGGCGTGCCAGACAGGGCGACGGACTTCTTGGGTTTGAATGCGGCAGGGGCAGTTCCGGTTTCGCTCATGGAGACCTCCAGAGAGCATCAAGCTAATAGATGAATGCGGGAAGTGTCTACTCCGATTTTTTATCCCTGGCGAACAGGTCATCCAGCTTTTTCTCGTACGCATGGTAGTCGAGAAATTTGTAGAGGTCGGCGCGAGACTGCATCAGCGGGACTACGCTCTTCTGGGTTCCCTCATTACGGATGGTCTCGTAGACTTTCAGAGCCGCGGCATTCATCGCGCGGTAGGCCGCGCAGCAGTAGAGGATGATGTCGACGCCAGCCCCACCCAGCTCGTCGCGCGTGAAGAGCGGCGTCTGGCCAAACTCCGTAATGTTGGCGAGGATCGGCACACCAACGGCCTTGCGGCATTCGCTATACATGGGCAGCTCAGTAACCGCCTCGGCAAAAATCATGTCGGCGCCCGCGGCCACGTAGGCCTGGGCCCGCTCAATCGCCGCTGCCAGCCCCTCATTCGCAAGTGAATCAGTCCGGGCCATAATCACAAACTGCTCGTCCGTACGGGCATCGACGGCCGCCTTGATGCGGTCCACCATCTCTTGGGAGGCGACCAGTTCCTTGCCGGGCCGGTGTCCGCAGCGCTTGGCTCCCACCTGGTCTTCGATGTGCACCGCGGCCGCGCCCGCATTGATCATGGAACGAATCGTCCGGGCAATATTGAAGGCTCCGCCCCAACCGGTATCTATATCTACGAGGAGCGGCAGGGAAATGGCGCCGGTAATGCGGCGGACGTCGGTCAGCACGTCTTCCATGGTGCTGATGCCCAGGTCGGGAAGCCCAAGCGAGTTTGCAGCCACGCCTCCGCCAGATAGATAGAGCGCGCGAAACCCGGTGGCCTCGGCAAGACGCGCGGTATAGGCGTTGATGGCGCCGGCCACCTGGAGCGGTTTCTCTTCAGCGACGGCCTGCCGAAACCGGGCCCCCGGCGAGCTCAGTTTTCCTTGGTCAGCCACGCTTCTTCCCTCGGCGGCATCATAACAGGATGGACGCCGGCTTATTCACTGTTAGACGGTTTCCCAACCGGGGCGGATGGTGCGACAATCGTCCGGTTGGGCCTGCTTTGCAAAAAGCACGGCTCTGCCTGAAGGAGAAAATCACCATGAACCATCGAATTCTTCTTGCTGCGGCATTCATTGCCGCCTTCCCGTTGCTCGCTCAGACTGCCCCGAAAAAACCCCCGGCGAGTCCGCCAGCCACCGCATCGGCCACCCTTGGCGGCAAGGCCATCACCATTACTTACAGCTCTCCCGGCGTCAAGGGCCGCGAGGGCGCAATCTTCACCAAAGACGGGCTCATCAGCCACAATCCCCACTACCCTGTTTGGCGCGGGGGCGCCAATGCCGCCACCACGATTAAAGCCGAAGGCGACATCATGATCGGCGATGTGATGGTACCGGCCGGGACGTACACGCTGTTCGTCGACATCTCCGACCCCGACAACTGGACCCTGATCGTGAACAAGCAGACCGGACAATGGGGCTTGGCATACGACGGCAGCCAGGATCTGGGCAAAACCAAGATGACCATGAGCAAGCCGCCGGCAATGGTGGAGAACCTGGTTTACACCATCAAAGATGGCGGCGGTGGCAACGGCACACTCACCCTGGCGTGGGAAGATCACAGCGCCTCTGTTCCCATCATGGCGCATTGAGAATCGGCCCGGGAATATTGAATGCCTGATGTGGCATAAGGCCGGCAGTACACGCTGAAGGGCAACGCCCCTGTGTCCTGCCGGCCGTTGCTTTTTGCCGCATTTTGCCCGACTGCAGCCGGGGTTGCGAACCGTCTATTCCGGAGGTCCGCGTCAAAACAGGCCGCCTGAACTCGTCAATTCCGTTCGACGATCTGAAAGAACTCGATGAAAATATCACTGGCTGCCGGCGCATTTGCCGCGCTCGTTTTCTTTACTTCTGCCCTGCACGCGCAACAAGCACCCGCTCTTTTCACAATTGATGCATCCGCCGCTGCGCCCACAGCCGAGACCGGGTATCTGCACATGGGCGGCGTTTCGCCCTCGGGTCACAAGCTCGCGGTCAACAGCCGGTATCTCTCCATCGACGGAAGACCATGGCTGCCCGTGATGGGAGAGTTCCACTTCGCGCGCTATCCAGAGAAGTACTGGCAAGAAGAACTCGCGAAGATGAAGGCAGATGGGATCTCGGTGGTGGCGGCCTACGTCTTCTGGATTCATCACGAGGAAATCGAAGGTCAGTTCGACTGGACTGGCCAGCGTGATCTGCGGCACTTCGTCGAGCTCTGCCGGCAACAAGGGCTATATGTCTATTTGCGCATCGGACCATGGGACCACGGCGAGGCCCGCAACGGAGGCTTTCCCAACTGGCTGGTCGCAAAAAAGATCGGACTGCGCCGCAACGATCCTGAGTATCTGAAATATGTCGGCCGATTTTACGCGCAACTTGGAAAGCAGATCGATGGCGAACAGTGGCAGGATGGCGGGCCGATCATTGGCGTACAGCTTGAGAACGAGTATGGTGCTACTGGTCCAGGCGAGGGGGCTGAACACATTGCGGAACTGAAGCGGCTGGCGCGGGTTGCAGGCATCAACCCGCCGCTGTTCTCAGTAACTGGTTGGCCCAATCACAATTTTCCTGCGCAGGAATTCATTCCATCCTTCGGCGGCTATCCCGACGATTTCTGGAGCGGCGTGACAACGGATCATCCGCCCAACCTGGTGTATCTGTTTGCGACCGACCGCGCCGTTGGCGACATGGGTGCGATGGGTCCGGGCGCAAAGGGTGGTTCGAGCGATAAGTTCGATCCGCGCCACTATCCATTTTTCACGGCAGAACAGGGCGGCGGCATGGAAACCTCCTATCTTCGCCGGCCGCTGATTGATCCGGACGATATTGCCGCGCTTACGCTCACTGGGCTCGGCTCGGGCGTCAATCTCTACGGCTACTATATGTTCCACGGCGGGGCCAACCCCGCAGGTACAATCAGCACGCTGCAGGAATCCACTGCGACCGGATACCCCAACGATCTGCCCGAGATCTCGTACGACTTTCAGGCGCCGCTCGGTGAGTATGGCCAAGAGCGGGAGTCGTTTCGCAAAATCAAGAGCCTGCATTTGTTCGTGCAGTCCTTTGGCTCTCAGTTGGCGCTGATGGCGCCATACGCCCCTGCTCAGAGGCCGAAAGACGCCGCCGACCTGCGCATGCCGCGCATGATGCTTCGCGCCAACGGGAGCAGCGGCTTCCTGTTCGTCAACAATTATGTGCGCAAATATGAGATGCCTGCGCGGCCAGGATTTCAGGTACGAGTCAAGCTGCCGTCCGGAACGATCGATCTGCCGCGCACGCCCATCGACATTCCCGCAAGCAGTTATTTTGTCTGGCCGATGAATCTCGATCTCGGTGCGGGCACGCTTGTGTACAGCACCGCGCAGTTGTTGACGCGGATGGATGCTGGCGGCGAATCCACATACTTTTTCTTCGCCGTTCCCAGGCTACGCGTGGAATTTGCGTTTGACGCAGGCAGTATTGTTTCAGTCCAACCCAGCAGCGGCACTGTTGCGCATGTTGAAAACAGCATTGCGGTGGAAGGTGCGGAGGCGGGCAAGGACACCGTGCTGCTTGTGTCCGGCAAGAACGGCCGCAAGGCGCGAATCGTGTTGCTCACCGAGGCCGAGGCGGAGCATTTCTGGCGTGTTCCGCTCGGAGGCGTAGATACGGCATTGCTGTCCCCGGCCGACGTGTTCGCAGACGGCGACGGAGTGCATCTGCGTTCTATTGAGCCGTCAAACCTCACGGCCACTCTCTTTGTGCCCGGCGATAAGCGGCATCCGCACCCCATTTGGCAGGCGCAGACTACCTGGAAGATTGCGCCGAGGAAGATCAATTTTGAGTGGAGCGTCAGCCGCGAAGCTACCGCGCGCCCGGCGATCCGCATGGGCGAGGTAAAAGGGCACAAGACTCCAGAGGTCGTTGCGCCAGCGGAGGCCGACTATGCAGGTGCCGCTGCCTGGACATTCAGGATTCCGCAGCAATCGATGACCGGGCTGAGCGACATTTATCTGCGCATCCACTATGCCGGAGATGTAGCGCGCCTTTCTCTGGATGGACGATTGCTCGACGACGACTTCTACAACGGGCGCACATGGGAGATTGGGCTCAAGCGTTTTCTGCCGCAGGCTTTCGGGCAAAAGCTTGAAGTGGCCGTGCTGCCACTGCCGCGCCAAGCCCCCATTTATCTGGACGCCCGTGCCTGGGCGCAGATGAATGCGGAAGCTCCGACCGCAAAGGTGACTGCCGTGGAAGTGCTGCCGGAATATGAAGTTGTGTTGCAGACGCCCGCGCAACCATAACTCCGCCGGCCTGCATTTGCAGGTAATTGTCGCGTTGCCGGTACAATAGGCATATTGGGTGACTTCGTCCCCTGGGGGTAATGAGCCTTGCCGCTATATGCGTATCGCTGCACCGAATGCGGTCATAAATTCGAAAAGATCCAAAACTTCAGCGCCGAGCCGGAGACGGTGTGTCCCAAGTGCCACGGCGTTCTCGAGCGGCCGCTAACGGCCCCGCGCCTGAATTTCAAAGGCGCCGGCTGGTACGTGAACGACTACGCGTCCAAGAGCAGTTCGTCTGGCAGCGATTCCGGCTCTGAATCCGGTTCCAAGTCCGATTCCAAATCCGAATCCAAGTCTGATTCCAAATCAGATTCCGGCTCTGCGGCAAAAGAAACCAAGTCGGCATCTGCCTCGAATGACAGCAAGTCCAGCACCTCCGCACCCTCGTCAACGCCTGCCGCAACGCCGAGTTCTTAACTTGGCAACGCTTTAGGAGCGCCCAATATTCAACCGTTGGGCGCGCCTCCCATCCCTCTTTCACTCCCAAAACAAGCGGGCTTGGGCCCCTTCATTGCATAATGAAGCCTTGAGCCAACTACATCCATCCGGGAGCCGCGGGCCAGCGCGTGTTCGCCCTGCGTCCTTCAGCGGCGCAGTTTTCGCATTCTCTGTCGCAGCGGCGTTGCTGTTCGCCGCAGGGCTTATCGTGGGTCTTCTGCATACACGTGCTGAGGTGGGCGTTGCGCTGCGGTGGTGCGGTTTCGGCATGTTTGTTCCTTTTGCTTTCCGCCGCCGATCGCTGTTGGTGTGGACCTTCTTCGCCATGCTGGCCGGTGCTGAGCTTGGCGTAGACGCGCCGCACTTCGCCGCACAGGCCCATTTCCTCGGCGACATCTTCCTGCGCCTCATCCGCATGATTGTTGCGCCGCTGATCTTCGGCGGCATTGTTACCGGGATTGCCGGGCACAGCGAATTGCGCGGCGTAGGCCGAGTCGCAATCAAGTCGATTGTGTTCTTTGAAGTGGCGACAACACTCGGCCTCATTCTTGGTGCCATCGCCATCAATATCTCGCAGGCAGGCGTTGGCGTTGTTCTCCCAGTGTCAGCTCAGGCTGTGGCGCCGCTCGCGCACCAGGCCGGATGGCAGGATGTGCTGCTGAATATCTTCCCGGAAAACATCGCGCAGGCGGTTGCGCAAAACCAGATTCTGCAGGTGGCCGTCTTCGCGCTGCTCTTCGGAACAGCTCTGGCCACCATGCCCGAGCCCAGGCGTGCGCCACTGGTGAGCGTGTTGCAGTCGCTCACAGAGACCATGTTTCGCCTGACAAAGATCATCATGTACATGGCCCCGGTAGCGGCAGGCGCGGCCCTCGCATACACGGTTGGCAGCATGGGCTTGGTAACGCTGCTGCCGCTGGCCAAGCTGGCTATCACCTGCTATGTAACGCTGGTTATTTTCGTCGCATTCGTGCTGGCTCCAATTCTGATGCTGGCTCGGATTCCCCTCTGGCGCTTTGCTGTTGCTGTTGCCGAGCCCGCCGCCATCGGCTTCGCCACCACATCGTCAGAAACCGCGCTGCCGCTTGCAATGGAGCGCATGGAAGAGTTCGGCGTGCCTCGGTGGATCGTTTCCTTCGTCATCCCCACTGGCTACAGTTTCAATCTCACCGGCTCCACGCTTTATCTCGCCATGGCGGCGCTCTTTGCCGCGCAGGCCGGCGGTCTGCACCTCACTGTGATGCAGCAGGTTGTGTTGCTGGCAACGCTCGCCCTTTCCAGCAAAGGCATTGCCGGCGTGCCGCGCGCGACGCTGGTCGTGCTGCTCGGTGTCGCCGGCTCCTTTCAAATCCCCACCGCCGCCGTGCTCATGCTGCTCGGCGTGGACACGCTGATGGACATGGGCCGCACCGGTCTCAACGTCGTCGGCAACTGCATGGCCGCCGCAATTGTCGCCCGCTGGGAAGGCGAATTGAAGACCACCGCTTCCTGATCCTTCCGCGCACAATCAGGCACCTGCCCCCTGAAACGCTAAGATAGTTGCTGGACATGTCACTGCTCGATCCCATTCCGTCTCCGGTAGAACATGCCGACTTCGCCGCTCTCGAGTGGGAGCCTCTGCTCGCGATGGTTGCAGGCTTTGCCGCATCGCCCGTTGGCCGGCAAGCTATCCTCGACCTGCGCCCTTCCACCGACGAAGAGTGGATCACGCGCCAGCACCAGTTAACCGGCGAAGTGCGCCTCGCGCTCCAGGAGCAGGTTTCGATTCCGCTCGGCGGCCTGTTCGACCCGACGCAGTTGGCCGCAAAAGCGCAGATTCCCGGCGCAGCTCTTGAAGCCGGAGAGTTGCAAGCCGTCGCGCGCTTGGCCAACGATGTGGCATCGTGGCAGGCATTATTGCAGTCGCCGCCGGCGAGGCTCGTGGGCAAGCTACCAGGGCTCTCCGCATTGTCTTCCGCATTGACAACCAGTCTGCGCCCACTGGCCGAGTCGATCGAGCGCACAATCCAGCCCGATGGGTCGCTAGCCGACAATGCATCGCCCGAACTCGGCCGCATACGCCGCGAGCAGGAGAGACAGCAGCGGCTGATTGAAGAGAGCCTGCGCGCGGCCCTTCGCAAGCTGTCGAGCGACGGCGCAACGCAGGACGACCTCATTACCATTCGCGGCGAACGTTTCGTGATTCCCGTGCGCGCGGAGTTGAAGCGGCGCATCTCGGGCGTAATCCACGGCGCCAGCTCTTCGGGGCAGACGGTCTACGTGGAGCCGCTTGAAACCATCGAACAGAACAACGAACTCGTGCGGCTCATCGAAGAAGAGCAGGCTGAGATTCACCGCATCTTTGTTGCGCTCACGCGACAGGTGGGTGGCTACGCGCAAGGGCTTGTGGAAGGTGCACGTGTGCTCGCGCTGGTCGACAGCTTGCAGGCCCGGGCCCGTTTCGCTCGCGACTACGACTGCGTTGCTCCGGCGATTGCGCCTGAATTGCTGCGGTTTGAACGTGCACGGCATCCGCTGCTGGAAAAGCGTCTTCGCGCGACAGGCGGCCGCATCGTTCCGCTAACGCTGGAATTGACTGCGGCCGAGCGCCAGATCATCATCAGCGGCCCCAACACGGGCGGCAAAACAGTCACGCTCAAGACCACGGCGCTTCTTGCGATGATGGCGCAGGCCGGGCTTCCGATTCCGGCGACGGCGGCAAGCTTTCCAGTATTCACCGCCTTCCTTGCAGATATTGGCGATGCGCAATCCATCGAAGCTGCGCTATCGACATTCTCCGCGCACATTACCAATCTCGACCGTCTGTCGCGGCTGGCCGACGCGCATTCGCTCGTCCTGCTGGACGAACTTGGTTCCTCGACCGATCCCGAAGAGGGTGCCGCGCTAGCGGTTGCGATTGCGAGCCACTTTCTCAGCGCCCGTGCGTGGTCGCTGATTTCAACGCACCACACTTCGCTGAAGGTGTACGCGGCCAACACCGATGGCGTGTTGAACGCCGCGGCGGGCGTGGATGAAATTACGCTTGCGCCGAATTATCAGCTGCGCCTGGGAGTTCCGGGAGCGTCTGCCGGTATTCAAACTGCCGAGCGCCTGGGATTGAATTCAGCCATCATCGTTGCGGCGCGGCAGCGCCTCGGTTCGCAGCAGGTAGATATCGCGCGCTTTCTCGACCGGCTCCACAACGAGCTCACGCAATTGGAAGAAGAGCGCAAGGCCGCGCGCGAGCAGCAGTACGCGTTGAATCAGGAACGCGCGAAGCTGGCACGCGAAGGCGATGTAGAGCTGCGTAACCGCACGCGTGAGCTGGAGACAAAGCTGGCATCGCTCGTGAAAGACTTCGAATTTCAGATGCGTGAGACAGTGCGCGCTATCGAAGATCGGGCCGCGCAGCAGAAGCTTTCAAAAGAAGCTGAGCGGCGCATCCAGCGGCTTCGCCGTGAGTTTCAGGAGAGCTTTAACCAGACAGTTGTAGCCCACCGCACGGGTGCCGATCAAGGCGATGCAAACGCGCAACCGCACGTGCTGAAGCATGTGGCAACAGGCGACCGCGTGCTGATCAAGTCGATGGGCAAAGTCGCAGTCGTGCAGCGCGAAGTGGAGAGGGATCTCTTTGAGGTTGCGCTCGGACCAATCAAGATGCGGGTGAAGCGCGACGACCTCGCCGAGGTTTCACGTTCTGCTGAAGATTCCACAACAGGAGTTCGCGCCGATCCATTGGCCGCGGCCCGCAGGCAGAAGAATGTGCACGTCACGGTTTCCAGTGCGAACACCGACGACATGCGCATGGAGATCAACCTCATCGGGCGCACTGTGGACGAAGCAACCGGGGAGTTGGAGAAGTATCTCGATCGCGCCTTCATGGCAGGCTTGCCGCGCGTGCGCGTGATTCATGGCCATGGCGCAGGAATCTTGCGCCGTGGGGTGCGTGAGTTTTTGAAGGGACATCCGCACGTAGCTACATTCGAAGAGGCTCCGCAGAATGAGGGCGGGCAGGGCGCTACCCTGGTGGAGCTGCGGCAGTAGTTACATCATCAATCCAAATAAAAAAGCCGGAGCTCATGCCCCGGCTTTTTCATTTGTTGTGAACCCTCTTAAGCCATCGCTTCGCGACCCATAGGCTCGAAGTGCAACTGGTTCAATTTGCGGTCCACTTCTATCCTTACGTGAGCGCCGTGGAGTATCTCGCCATTGAGAATCTTGATGGCGAGCGGATCCTGCACCATCCGCTGCAAGGCCCTCTTCAACGGACGCGCGCCATAAGCAGCATCGGAGCCGGCTGCCAGAATCAACTGGCGCGCGGGCTCAGTGAGTTCGAGCGAGATGGCACGGTCTTCCAGCAGCTTGCTTACCTCGTTGAGCCGCAGATCGAGAATATGGCTCATCTGCGCGTTCCCAAGCGGGCGGAAGATTACGATGTCGTCCACGCGGTTCAGGAACTCGGGCCGGAAGTGTTCGCGAAGCACGCGCATCACGGACTCGCGCGCCATGTCGAAATCGTGGTCAGTTTTTAGCGCATCACCAACAAGCATGCTCGCCCCGAGGTTCGAGGTCATGATGAGCACAGTATTTTTGAAGTCCACAGTCCGCCCCTTGGCGTCGGTCAGCCGGCCATCGTCCATCACCTGCAGCAGAATGTTGAAGACGTCCGGGTGCGCCTTTTCAATCTCGTCGAACAGGATGACCGAGTAAGGACGGCGATGCACGGCCTCAGTCAATTGGCCGCCTTCGTCGTAGCCCACGTAGCCCGGAGGTGCGCCAATGAGGCGCGCCACAGCGTGCTTCTCCATGTACTCGNNTGAACGAGCCAATCGGACGGCGGGGATCGCTCAAGCCCGCGCGCGAACGGCGAATGGCATTGGCGACAACGGTCAGCGCAGCATCCTGGCCAACAACGCGCTCGCGGAGACGCTGCTCCATTTCGACAAGCTTTTTTACTTCGCCCTCAAGCATGCGCGAAACAGGAATCCCCGTCCACTTGCTGACGATGCTGGCAATGTCCTCCTCGTCGACTTCTTCTTTCAGCATGCGGGCAACACCGGCGTTGCCGCTCTGCGCCGCATCCAACTGCTGGAGATCTTTTTCAAGCTTCGGCAGTTCGTCATATTGAATCTTGGAGACGCGATCGAACTGTCCCTTGCGGGTCTGTTCCTCGGCCTCAAAGCGCAGTGCCTCGATGCGCTTTTTCAATTCGCTGATGCGGCTTATGGCCTCGCGCTCTTTCGTCCAGCGCGAGCGCAGTGCGGTAATCTGCTCTGTCAGCGCAGCCGCCTGGCGCTCGACAACTTTGCGCCGTTCCAGCGAATTTGGATCGGTTTCGCGCTTCAGGGCTTCACGTTCAATTTCGAGCGAAGTTTTCTCACGCTCCAATTGGTCAATCTCCGTGGGCACCGAGCCGATTTGAATCGCCAGCGAAGCCGCAGCCTCGTCCACCAGGTCGATCGCCTTGTCCGGCAGAAAGCGGTCGCTGATGTAGCGATGCGAAAGCGTAGCCGCAGCAACAATCGCCGCGTCCTTGATGCGCACGTTGTGGTGCGCCTCGTAGCGCTCCTTCAGCCCGCGCAGAATAGCAATCGTGTCTTCCACGTTCGGCTCGCCAACATAAACAATCTGGAAGCGCCGCTCCAGCGCCGCGTCCTTCTCAATGTACTTGCGATACTCATTTAATGTGGTTGCCCCAATGGCCCGCAGTTCGCCGCGCGCAAGAGCCGGCTTCAGCATGTTGCTGGCGTCGATGGCGCCTTCGGCCGCACCGGCGCCAACCAGCGTGTGCAACTCGTCGATAAACAGAACAATCTCGCCGTTCGATTCTTCTATTTCCTTCAGCACGGCCTTGAGACGGTCTTCAAACTCGCCGCGATATTTTGCGCCGGCAAGCATCGACCCCAGGTCAAGCGAAATCACGCGCTTGTCGCGCAAACTCTCAGGCACGTCGCCGGAGACGATGCGGCGCGCCAGGCCCTCGACGATGGCAGTTTTTCCAACGCCGGGTTCGCCAATGAGGACGGGGTTGTTTTTCGTGCGGCGGCTCAGCACCTGGATCACGCGGCGAATCTCTTCGTCGCGGCCAATCACCGGGTCGAGCTTGCCGCGGCGCGCAAGTTCAGTCAGGTCCTTCGCGTATTTCTCCAGGGCTTGGAACTTGCCTTCAGGATTCTGGTCGGTCACGCGCTGCGAACCGCGCACTGCGGTGAGCGCAGTGAGAATGGCTTCGTGTGTTGCGCCGAGCGCGACCAGTGCATCGCGCGCTGGGTCGCCCTTGAGATGAGCCGCCCCCAGCAGAAGATGCTCGGTAGAGACGTACTCGTCCTTGAAGTTGTTGGCTTCTTTGAACGCCTGGTCCAGCGCCTTGGTAAGCGTCTGGCTCATGCCGGGCTGCGCGGCTGCTCCTGCCACGCGAGGCAGTTTTTCCTCGATGGCGTGCAGGTCGTGTTCGAGCCGTTCGGTGGGAGCGCCAATTTTTTCCAGCACCGCGGGAATCACGCCCTCGCGATCCTCAAGGAGAGCCAGCAACAGGTGCACGGGCTGCAGTTCGGGATTGCCGAACTCGGCTGCGCGCGCCTGTGCCTGCTGAATCGCCTGCTGCGATTTGACAGTAAATTTGTCCCAACGAATAGCCATTGTGTCTCCAGTGAACAATTAACAGTGAACAGTGCTCAGAATCCAGGCGCAGAGACTGACCACTGTCCACTGCTCACTGTCCACTGTTCTTACGCTGCTACGTTGATCTTGATCTGCTTCGGCTGGGCTTCGGGCTTCTTCTGAAGCTCCAGCTTGAGCACGCCCGCATTGTACTTCGCCTGCACATGCTCCGTGTCGACAGTCGACGGAAGCGTGAAGGCACGGAAGAAGCTGCCGTAACGCCGCTCGATGCGATGGAAGTTCTCTTCCTTCTCCTCGGTCTCGAACTTGCGCTCGCCCTTCACCGTGAGCGTGTTGTTTTCGACGCTCACATCCAGGTCCTTCTCTTCGATGCCTGGAACCTCGAGCTTGAGCACGACCTTCTTGTCGTCCTCATAGATATCGACAGCCGGCACAAAGGCTGCAGTCGTCAACGGGGCCTCAGCGTCGTTCAGATCGCGGAAAAGCGTGTTGAAGCGGTTCTGTAGCGATGCGACTTCTCGGAATGGATCCCAACGGGTGATTGCCATGATGTTTTCCTCCAGATGGATTGGCGATGATGGAGCAGGGGTTAGAACCTGCCGTACAATCAATCTGATGAAACTATAGCATAAAGGATTCATAAAATATGAGCTACTTACGCGCATATTTATCGTACACGCATAGGCCATCTCGAATCAATAATTTAGGAGAAGAATGCGCGGTCCAGGGGCGATTGGGCTGCGGCCGTGAGTCGCGCGCCGCCCGTTTGCCACTCATTTCCGCCGCTGATCGCTGAGCCCCTTAGGTCTTCCAGGCAGGGGCGCTCTGTTCCCGATTTCCTGGCCTTTCTACTTCTCGACGTCGATCTCCGGATACTTCCGCCGCACTGCGGTAACCACCGCGGCGTGTTCGGGCTTTCCACTGGAGCGAGCCAGCGCATCGCGAGCGTGGGCGGCGTCTTCTATCGGATAGCGCCGCGTTTTCGGAAATACAAAATCGCCCTTGGGCAAATCTTCCCGTTCTGTGTTTGTGAGTTTCGCCATCCCAATTCCTCCAGCCTTTTCAATCCCGGCGCAAGTCGCAATCCGAGCCGAATCGGATCCCGGTTCGGTCGCGGTTCAGCCCCTTGCTACTTGGTTTGATGGTCCAGACCTAAGCGCAGTTGTACTCCGAGTGAGGGCCCGCTGCAAGCGGCCTGCCAACCGGNNCCGCCCACAATCAGAGAAACGGTCATCGCCGCCCTGAGCCCCTTGCCCAGCGCGTCAATTTGAAGCGTCTGTGCGGTTCCTGCAACAGGAAGTTTAGACGGTGCGGCAGCCTGTAACCTCACAGAGGCGAGAGCAAACAAAACTACTCCCGCAAGAAGCGGCGTAGGGCGGGGAAGTCTTGATATGTGAAGAGCATACTCCGCTGTTTCTGTTGGTGATAGCGAATGTTTCGGCGGGGATTATACACACGCTGGAGGCTGAATGACGGACCTCCAGACACCAGGTTCGCGAACCTGGTGGCCGTTCTGCGAGTCTTCCGGGTCTTCGTAAATTTCAGGGAAGTTCAGCCTGATTAAACTCACCAAGGCTGCGTGTTCAGGCGTTCCGATAGCCGGATAACGCCACGCTCTCATGTCCACAGAGCGATTTTTTGACAGAAATTCAGGTTCAACGTTCACGACCTGAGTCATAGCCACACCTCCGGCCTTTCCGATTAGGAGCCTGATTTTGATTAACCCCGGTAGGTGGGTGCTGACCTATGGCACCCTTTCAGCAGAAGGTTATTGTGGGGCGATAATTCGCACATTGCAGGTGTCTTTCCTGTGGAAATCTTGTTGAAGTTTCCCCAGTTCCGGCATCCGAATGGGGGCCCTCTACAATAGAAGGCGAATGGTTCAAATTCCCGGCATACCCTCCTACATGGACTGGCACTGGATTTGGCTCACTGTGGCTGCCTTTCTGGCCGGGGTGCTGAACGCGGTGGCAGGCGGCGGTTCCTTTCTGCTCTTTCCAGCCATGCTCAGCATGAAAATGCTGCCAATACAGGCCAACGCCACCAACACAGTTGCAATCTGGCCCGGCCAGCTCACCTCGGTGGCCGCCTACCGCGACGACGTGAGAAAGAATCTGCGCCTGGTCTGGCCCCTCGGACTGTCCGGCCTGCTGGGCGGTACGGTGGGTGCAATCGTCCTGCTGAATACGCCTCAGATGACCTTTCTGCATCTGGTTCCGTGGCTGCTGCTGCTGGCCGCTTTGATCTTCGCGGCCAGCGGTCCGGTGTCGCGCTGGCTGGCACGCCGAAGCCTCGCCAGACGGGCGGAAACGCTGCAAGACCAGCCGCCCCCGCTGAAGATGGTGCCGCTTTGCCTCTCCACCGTTTTCGTCTGCTTTTACGTTGGCTACTTCGGGGCGGGTGCCGGATTTCTACTCATCACCATGTTCTCCCTGTTCGGCTTTCAAGACCTGCATGAGATTAACGCCCTCAAAATGGCCGTGAACACGCTCGCCAACGGCGTCGCTTTTGTAATCTTCGTCATCGATGGTCAGGTAGTGTGGCGCTATTGCCTGCTGGCCATGGTCACCTGCGCCATCGGCGGCTACAGCTCGGCCCGCTTCGCAAAAATGGTCCCGCAAAAAATCTTGCGCGGCCTCGTGGTTTTCATCGGGCTCTCAATGGCAGCCTGGTTCTTCTGGAAGAATCCGTAAAAAGGAGTGCCCCATCTTTTCCGCTTTTTTCTGCGGAATGGGTGGGAGGCCGTGGATCTTGCCGACAACTGTCCACTGTTCACTGTCCACTGTAAACTGTCTACATGAGCCACGAAGGCATTCGTTTCGCATCGAAAGAGCAGCAGGAGCGGGAGAGCGCGGAGAATCGCCCACTGGCGCGCATCGCTGTGACGCCCGATAAGGTCCGCGTGCTGCTCACCGAAGGCAAGGGTCTCGAGATCGATTGGCGGGACGGGCACAAGAGCTCGTGGAACTTTGCGTGGCTGCGCGAGGCCTGCCCCTGCGCTACCTGCGTCGACCAGCGAACGCAGGAGGGCCGCAAGCCGGGCCAGCCCAAAGCAAAACCCGCGGCCGTGCTCCCGATGTATACGCCGCCGGCAAAACCGAAAAGCGCACAGGCCGTGGGCCGCTACGCCATTCAGTTCAACTGGCTCGACGGCCACTCCGGCGGAATCTATTCCTGGGAATACCTGCGCCGCGTTTGCCAGTGCACTGAGTGCACATTCGAGTCCGCCGAAACCACCGGCACGCCGAACTAATTGGCATCCGCACTTAAGCGCTTGAATGCAATTAATAAAAAGTGAATTGTCATCCTTAGCGCAGCCTCTCGCAGTTTCATCGCGAGAGGCGAAGTCGAAGGATCTGTGGTTGCTTTTCTCCGCTCGCTGTTGTCAATTAGCTTCTCGCCGCTTCTCATCCCTGTTTTTTCCTCCTTTGCACTTGGCGCGGCACACAACCTATCATGCGTCTGATTGCTCACATGAAAGGAAACAGAAAAGGGCATGTCAATCTCGAAGCCTGACCGGCGGAAGTTTGTCGCAGGCGCGGTTGCTGCGGCAGTTATGTCATCAAATGGCCGGCAGATATGGGGACAACTCGGGGCGGACCCCCTTCCACTGCTGGAAGTCTCACGAAAGCCGCGCGCCATCCCTTCCCCCGATCAGCTCGCTTGGCAGGATCTCGAGATCGGCATGTTCGTCCACTTCGCGCCCAATACCTTTCAAGACAAGGAAGGTGACGATCTGTCCACGCCGCTTAGCGCCATCAATCCCGACATCGACACAGACAACTGGGCGGAGTGCGCCGTCAACCTCGGCGCGGGCTACATCGTATTCGTCGCCAAGCACCAGGGCGGCTTCTGCATGTGGCAGACTGAGACGACCAAATACAGCATCGGCAACACACCGTGGAAACAAGGCCACGGCGATGTGCTCGCAGATCTCTCCGCGTCGTGCAGGAAACGCGGACTCCGCCTCGGCGTTTACCTCTCGCCGCGCGACGACTACTTTGGTGCGGGCGTGGGAGGCGTTTGCAAAGACCTCAGCCGCCAGCCCGCATACGACGCAATGTATCGCCGCCAACTGACTGAAGTGCTCACGCGCTACGGCCAAATGGTCGAGGTGTGGTTCGACGGATCAAGCGTGGTTCCCACATCGGACCTGGTGCGCAAGTACGCGTCTCACGCGGCCATCTTTCAGGGCCCGGACGCAACCATACGATGGGTGGGCAACGAAAACGGCTTTGCTCCATACCCGTTGTGGAATGCGGAGTCAAAGTCCGACGCGCAGAGCGGAACTTCGACCTCGCTCCTCGGAGATCCCGACGGGGACGCGTGGGTTCCCGTCGAATGTGATGTTTCGATCCGACGCCCCAACTGGTTCTGGAGCACAAAGAACGAACACAATCTGATGACGCTCGATCAATTGATTGAGGTGTACTATCGCTCTGTTGGGCGCGGCGCAAAGCTTTTGCTGAACATTCCTGCAGATCGCCGCGGCCTCATGCCCGATGCGGACTTCGCGCGTGCGCACGAGTTTGGCGAAGAGATTCGGCGGCGATTCGGAAAGAGCATAGGCGAATCCGCTGGAACAGGCCAACAGATTGAGCTTCGCCTGGCAAAGGGCGCGAACGTCGACCATGCGATTCTTGAAGAAGATTGCCGTTTCGGCCAGCGGGTCCGCGCCTTCCGCCTCGAAGCACTCGCTGGCGAGCAGTGGATTATGCTTTATGCGGGAACCTCGATCGGCCATAAGCGGATTGTGACGTTCCCGATGCAGAAAGTTTCGGCCTTGCGGCTCGTTGTAACTGAGACAGCAGGCGAGCCGCGCATCCGGCGGTTTGCGGCGTTCCATGCGGGCGTCGCTGCTCCGGCCACCTGGGATGCCGCTGCGCGGTTGGGATCGGACGATGCGGTCGGCCAATGGACCGACTCCAGATTTGAAGTGGATCTGACCAGAAAAATCCACGAGGCCACGCAGTACCGGATTCGTTTTATAGGAGAAGGTGCAAGCGTCCGCGCGATCGGCGATGTAAAGCTGCTTGTAGGCGGAGCGGAAGCAGCGCAACTGATCAAGCCCGATCCGGCGGCGAAGAATGTCCTGATTCTGACAATGACAGAAATCGGCCAGAAAGTGGTTGTAAGCGGGACGGTGGAAGGCGCGGAGCGAGGCACGATCCTGATGCAGAAGATGTAAGTTGAAAACCTGAGCGCGAACACCAGAAAGGATTGCAGCATGAGAATTGGATTTATCGGAACAGGCAAGATGGGGACGCCGATGGCGTTGCGGCTGCTGGCTGCCGGCCACGAACTGGCGGTGTGGAATCGCTCCGAGGGGCGCACTGAACCGCTGCTCCGCGAAGGCGCAATCGCCGCAGGCACTCCGGCAGAGGCCGAACTCGGCGCCGACGTTGTGATTACCATGCTCTTTGACGACGCTGCGCACGAAGAAGTGCTTTTTGGAGCGCACCGGCTCATTGACGAGCTTTCACCGGGCACGTTGCACATCTCGTGCAGCACCATCAGCGTGGCGCTCAGCGAACGGCTAACTGAGGAGCACGCACGGCGCGGCATCAGCTTCGTGGCAGCGCCGGTCTTTGGCCGGCCGGAAATTGCCGAACAGGGACGGCTGTGGATCGTCGCCGCCGGAGCTGAAGAAGCCGTGGCCAAGGCACGGCCGGTGCTCGAGCCTTTGTCGCGCGGCATTTCCGTTGTCGGCACCGAGCCGCGCCAGGCGCATGCCGTAAAGCTGGGAGGCAACTTCCTCATCAGCGCAATGATCCATTCCCTCGGCGAGGCGTTTGTATACGCGGCGGGGCAGGGAATCGAGCCTGAAACGTTTCTCGAAACCGTGAACAGCGCGCTCTTCCAGTCTCCGTTTTATGCGGCATACGGCAAGGTGATGCTGCATCCGCCAGAGCACCCGGGCGCCACGATGGAACTGGGCGCCAAGGATCTGCGCCTGCTGCGTGAAGCCGCCGCCAGCCGCAAGACGCGCCTCAGCCTGGCCGATGCTTTGGCCGAGGTTTTTGCCCAGGCCAGGCAGGCCGGCCTGGGCGGCGAGGATTGGGCAGTTGGCCAGTACAAGATGGCGCAGCGGCGGGGCGTTTCGACATAGGCACGACAGCTCTCAAATTTTTCAAGCACTTACATGTGCCGTGTTTTCCGACACAGCCCGGCAATGACTTTTGGGTAGGATAGAGGCATGGATCTGAAGGGGAAAACGGTCTTCGTCACCGGAGCCAGCGCGGGAATTGGCGCGGCAACGGCTCTTGCTTTCGCCGCCGAGGGGGCACGGCTCTTGCTCGCTGCCCGTCGCGCCGGCAAACTGGCCGAGGTGGCCTCCAGCGCACTGGAGCTTGGCGCCGCGGCGGTTCACTCCATACACCTGGACGTCCGCAGCCGCATCGCCGTCCAGAGAACCATCGACGAGTTGCCGGAGGAGTGGGCACAGATCGACGTGCTGGTAAACAACGCCGGTCTCAGCCGCGGCCTCGACAAGCTCTATACCGGAAAGATCGAAGACTGGGAAGAAATGATCGACACCAACGTGAAGGGGTTGCTTTACGTCTCCCGCGCGGTGGTGCCGGGGATGGTCGTGCGCGGACGCGGCCACGTGGTAAACCTCGGTTCGACAGCCGGTGATATTCCGTATCCGAACGGTGCGGTCTATTGCGGCAGCAAAGCGGCAGTGCGATTGATTAACGACGGCCTGCGCGAAGACCTGTTGGGGACCCCAGTGCGTGTGACCAGCATTGATCCGGGGATGGTGGAGACCGACTTCAGCCTGGTGAGATTTCGCGGCGATGCAGAGCAGGCCGCCAAGGTCTACAAGGGCGTAACTCCGCTCACTCCCGAGGATGTAGCCGATGCAATCGTTTGGGCTGTTAAGAGGCCGGCGCACGTAAACATTGCACGGGTCGTTTTGACCTCAGTGCATCAGGCCAATTCGCTGCTCTTTCACCGCGAGCCCTAGCCTGACAATAGTTGCCGGGAGATCGCCGTCCCAGCAATCAAGCCTTAACCCATCGCGCTGATCTGGCCTTCAATCTGGGCCAGGGCGGCCTCCAGGGCGGCGCGGCGGGCCGGATGCGATGTCTTCTGCGAAAGAATATTCTCACGTTGCAGGTTCAGAGCCTGTTTCTCGCGCTCCCGCACGGCGTGGTGCTGCGCTTTGATGCGCCTCGCGTCTTCACTCTCAAACTTGTCACGGGAGTCTACTTCCGCTTGCTGCACGGCTTTAGCCATCTGCTCCTCCACCGATTTACTTTCCCAACCACGAGCCATATCTTCATTCTACGAGTGTTTTTTGCGTTGCGTCCCGCTGGCTGAAGATCGCCGCACGGAATAAGTTGGAGGATTGTCGCATGCGAGCCTGGCAGATTTCTTCCTTTGGCATTGATTCTTTGGAGTTTGTGGATAGGCCTACCCCTGTTCCCGGCCCCGGTGAAGTGCTCATCGCAGTTCGTGCGATTTCCTTTAATTATCGCGATCTGCTCATGGTCACGGGAAGATACAACCCCAAATTGAGGCTGCCGCGCGTTCCTTGCTCTGACGGAGCGGGTGAAGTGGTGGCCGTCGGTGAAGGTGTAACTGCATGGAAGCCCGGCGACCGCGTGGCGGGAATCTTCATGCAGAACTGGCTTGACGGGCCCCTCACGCCGCCGCGAGCCAAAGGCGCGCTGGGCGGCGACATCGACGGAATGCTCGCCGAGAACGTGGTTCTGAAGGAGACAGGTCTGGTGCCAATTCCGGAACATCTGAGCTTCCAGGAGGCGGCGACGCTGCCCTGCGCAGCCGTGACCGCGTGGAATGCCCTAGCCGCCGGGAATCTGAAGCCAGGCGGCACGGTGCTCATCCAGGGCACCGGTGGCGTGTCGATCTTTGCGCTTCAGTTCGCGCGAATCATGGGCTTGCGTGTGTTGGGCATCTCCAGCAGTTACGAGAAGCTGCAGCGAGCCATCGGAATGGGGCTGGATGTTGGGCTGAACTACCGCGACCACCCCGAATGGGAGCGCTGGGTGTCCGACCAGACCGGCGGCGAAGGCGTTGACCTGGTGGTCGAAGTAGGCGGAGTGGGAACGCTTCCGCGCTCGCTGAAGGCGGTTCGAATCGGGGGGACGGTGGCACAAGTGGGAGTGCTTACAGAAGTTGCCGAGCCATTTTCTATCTCAAAGATCCTGCACAAAATGGCGCGCATTCACGGAATCTACGTAGGCTCGCGCCGCGACTTTGTTGAGATGAACAAGGCGATCTCGCTGGCGCAACTGAGGCCGGTCGGTGAGGAATTTCCCTGGACCAAGGCGCGCGAGGTTCTGCACCGGATGGAAGAAGCAAGCCACTTTGGGAAGCTCGTGCTCACGGTAGCCTGAGGAGGCTTCAGCCACTGTTCGAAGCCCGTCAATCTCCGCTCAATCCAACGGCGAGGTGCCACCGTAGACAGCAGCACCTCGTAACAAACCCTGTCAGCTGTAGCCAAGCACAGGGTGTGGATTGTAGGGAGCCTCGAGCGTGGCGACCTCTTCCGGCGACAACTTGATAGTCAGCGCAGCGACCGCGTCCTCAAGATGATGCGGCTTGCTGGCGCCGACGATCGGAGAGGTGACTCCGGGTCTGGAGAGAAGCCAGGAAAGGGCTAGCTGCGCACGCGGAATTCCGCGCTGCTCGGCGAGATTGCCAAGCGAGTCGACGACTTTGCGGTCGGCTTCTTCGGTCTTGGAGTACATTGCGTTGCCGAAGACATCGGATTCAACGCGCTTGGTTGTCGCGCTTTGCCAGGGACGTGTGAGACGGCCGCGCGCCAGCGGGCTCCACGGAATGACAGCGATGCCTTCAGACCTGCACAGCCCCATCATTTCGCGCTCCTCTTCGCGATAGAGAAGGTTGTAGTGGTTCTGCATCGAGACGAACCGCGTCCATCCGTTGAGCCGCGAGAGATAGAGAGTCTTGGCGAATTGCCATGCGTACATCGATGAAGCGCCGATGTAGCGGACCTTGCCGGCTTTGACCGCATCGTGGAGAGCTTCGAGGGTTTCTTCGATGGGAGTTTCGTAGTCCCAGCGATGCGTCTGGTAAAGGTCGATGTAGTCGGTCTGAAGGCGCTGCAAGCTCTGATCCAATTCAAAGAGGATGGCTTTACGCGAGAGGCCGCGGCCGTTTGGCTCATCGCGCATGGCGCTGCAGACCTTGGTAGCCAGGACGACGGACTCGCGGCGGATGTTGTTCTGTTTCAGGAAGCGTCCGATGACAACTTCACTGTCGCCGCCGGAGTAGACATTGGCCGTATCCCAGAAACTGATGCCAAGGTCGAGAGCCTGGCGGAAGAAAGGTTCGCTATCGGCTTCGTTGAGTGCCCATGGTTGGCGGCCCGGCAGCAGTTTGCCGGTGGCCGGAGAACCGTAGGTCATGCAGCCAAGACAAATGCGTGAGACTTTTAATCCAGTGTTGCCAAGATTGATGTAATCCACATGTGCTCCTGAAAACAAGTTTAATGCCGTAGACCCGGTGCGTTAATTTAGAGGTAATACTCGCTCTTCCTCATCGCTCCACCTGAGCGTCAATGATTGTTCAACGCGACCCGCTGACGGGGACCAACCATTCGTCGCTGCGTGGCGATTCTTCAAACACAACGCCGGCAAGGGGCCCCTGCCTCTTTCGTAACCCCTTTATTTGGTTCCGGAAGCAACATTTGCGGGGTAGCATGGGTCTAACATTAGATAGTAGCGGGCGTAAAAGCAGCGCGAGACGAAAACAGCTAAAAGGAAGGCGCCGGGAGTTTGCTCGAAATTCCACACTACGCGACGGGCCGGCGGCAGCGCGCATTGAACAGCGAGCGCGCAAAGCTGCGGGTTGCCCGCCAGTGGGCAGCGATTGGCCGGGGGCTGGCCTTCGCAATGATTCCGGCGCTCTGTTTGCTGGCGGGATGCGGAGGCGGAACCGTGGCCGCCAACCCGTCGAACGGAACCTTCTCCATCACTCCTGGTACTGCGTCAATCGACACCAATTGCACCGGCTGCAATGCTGCCAACTCATCAGGCGCATCAGTCGAGCAGTTTACGGCAAAGCTTGCCAGTGGCGGCGCCGCTACCGTCACCTGGAAGGTCAGTGGTGGGGACGCGAACAGCGGAGCAGGCACCATCACCGCAAGCGGGCAATATACGCCGCCAAGCTACCTCACCGCAGACAGCGTCTCGGTGATTGTCACGGCCACCATGAACACCAGCACCACGGCGACAGCGGTGCTCACATTGACGCCGGGCTTCCTGCAGCCGTTGACCCCGGAGAACGCGGCACTCGGCACGAACGCCACCTTGAAGATTACCGGCTACCTGGCCGAAGCGGGCGGCCACTTGGGCATCACCTATGCGCTGTCGAGCACGGCGAGCGGCTCCAGCGGCGGTCAGGGTTCGCTGGGTACTACCAACTGCACGCGCAGCACTTCGACCTTCACGAACTGCACGGTCACCTTCACCGCGCCGGCAACTATCTCCGCCACCATTCCCACGTGGATTGTCGCCACGGTAGGCAGTTCCACTTCGCGGACGACAAGCGAAGTTCTGCTCAACACGGCCGGCGTAACCAGCGATCCCTCCACTCACGAGACGAAGCTGGCGTCGCCGGCTTCCCTGGGCAGCTCGGGCGGCAACAACAACGACTACGACATCTCCGGCAACCAGATTGTCGACTGCTGCGGCGGCACACTGGGCTCGCTGATTCAGAACAGCAGTGGAACGCAATTCCTGCTCAGTAACAATCACGTCCTCGCGCGCAGCGATCAAGCCAGCCTGAGCGAGACCATTGTCCAGCCGGGACTGATCGACGACAACTGCACGCCTAACACGCAAGGCGGCACTGAGACACCGGTCGGTACGCTGACCGGATTCCTTTCGCTGAAATCGAATTTGACCAACGCAGATGCGGCGATTGCGGCGGTGAACGCCAATGCTGTGAGCCCGACCGGCAACATTTTGGAATTGGGAGCTCTACAATCCAACGGCACCCTGGCAGCCGCCCCTCCGGGCATCTCATCAACGGCAGGCAAGGGCGAGAACCCGTCTCTCAATATGATCGTGGCCAAGAGCGGCAGGACCACGGGACTCACCTGCGCCGCCGTCTCAGCACTCAGCCTGACCGTGAGCGTGGATTACTTCACCGACTGCGCGGAGACCAAGCCCTACCTGACCAAGGTCTTTACCAATCAGATCGGCATTAGCGGCAACCAGTTCAGCGATGCGGGCGACTCCGGGTCGCTGGTTGTTGACACTACCAACGCTGAGCCGGTGGGACTCTTCTTTGCGGGCGGAGCAAACCAGTCCGGCGTGAGCGAGGGAGTGGCGAACCCCGTTTCTGAAGTGCTGAGCGAGTTGGGCTCGCAGCAAGGCACCGCCTATACATTTGTGGGCACAACCGACCACACCGTAAGTTGCCTCAACTACGGCAACAGCACGGTCAAGTCGGCGCAGGCGCATGCGCTCACCGACGCTGAGACTGTGCGGGCCCAGCAAGGGCTGGGACAGGCGCGGATGCTGGTCAACCCGGCAAATGGAATTCTTGGTGTCGCAACCGGCAAGAGCAGCGATGCCCCCGGCGAGAGCGCGGTCATTCTCTATGTGGACGAGAGCATGAACGTTACCGCGCCGGCCACTGTGGACGGCGTGCGCACCATTCTGATTCCAACGACGGCGCGGGCTGTGGCCTTTGGCTCTGCACCCCAAACTGCGTTCGATACCACCGCCGTTCCCGCATTAGCGGGCCCTGTGATGAGCCAGGCCGTGGTGACCAAACAGCAGATTGCCCAAAGCCTCATGCAGCAGAATCCCGCGTTCTTCGGCGTGGGCGTGGGCCAGAGCCTCGACAATCCGAAAGAAGCGGCGCTGGTCATCTATGTCGATCGCAGGAAAGTTCCCGCGCAATTGCCCACAACCATTGACGGCATGCGCACACGCTACGTGGTGATGGACCGCTTGCATGTGACGCGCTCGTACGCCGCGCCCCTTCAGTCCAGGAGCCACTGCATGCCGCATCCGATGGCAGAGCGGCCGGGCCGCCTCAATCTCCTCGATCTGAACGCTCCGCAGAGTTTGAAGCTCTACTAAGTGCGCACAGAGCTTCCGGCCCTTGCAACCAAATGGTTTCGCAAGCGCCCGGCCACCTGATCTTGTGGAATCTTTCTAGCCCACCACTCTCTCGTGCCCCAGCAGGCGGCGTACATACACTACCTGGCCTACGTGGTAGGTCTCGTGCATGGCGAGAAAACTCACCATCCCCCCAATAGTTCCATCGAAACTTGGAGATGGCTCCGGCGCAGGCTCAGCCATCGCCTCGGAGTGAGCCGCTTCAAGAGCGAGTGGAAAGATGGTGGAGAGTTCTTCCCATGCAAGAAGAATCTCGTCAGCCTGGGGATATTTCACGGCTTCGGTGGGCTTGGCGCCGCGCTCAAATTGCTGCAGCCACGGTGCTGTCCACGAGGTACCGAGAAGTTTGAGCGCTCTTGAGCGGGCCCAGACCATGTGTCCCACAATCCAGAGTGCGGAGTTTGAACATTCACCGGGGCGGGTCGACCATTGCTCGGTGTTGAGTCCTTCGATAGCCTTGGCAAGCAGCGCTTCATTGCGACGATAGATTTGGGAAGCGGTAACTAACTCGGCAGCGATGGGCATCCTTGTACCCTCCTATTGGCCGGATCAGGTCTTTCTCACTTACACCTGCTAAATCTGATCATCATTGAGTCAGGGTGCATTTGTTTAAGCTCAAATAGGATCGCGAAGAAGATTCTTGTGGAAAAAGAAAATTTCGAAGTGCACAAATGAATCGGTCAAAGCTCATCGCTGCCAAGCGCCTTCGATCTTGCGGCAACCGCTTCGCAGCTCCTGGGCAAAGCAAAAGAGCGAAGCGGATTGGCCGCCTCGCTCTCCAATTTCAAACTGAAGCTGTTATGCCCTTCCGCGTTATTCGATTGGGTGGGCCTTTCCATTGCTAAGGGACTCGTCGATGATTTTCTTGACTTTGCTTTCATTCTCCCTGGCGATCTGGCCCATCTGTGCGCCCAGCTTGCCCATCTCGCCGCCGAGCTTGCCCTGCTGCTCGCCATACTTCCCCATCTCGCCGCCGATCGAGCCTTGTTGCGCGCCGATCTTGCCCTGCAGCGCCCCTAACTCTCCCTGAATCCTGCCGATCTCTCTTTGCAGGTCGCCCAGGTCCTTCTGGCTTATCGTTCCTCCCTGCTTCGCCTGCAGACTGGCGACGGCCGTATTCAGCTCCGCCATCTGCTTGGAGAGGTCGGGAGTAGGAACGGAGACATCGCGCACCTGCTTGCCGAGATCGCGCTGCTGCTCCCCAAGTTCGCGCATCTGTTTTCCCAGGGAGCGCATCTGCTCGCCGAGTTCGTCCATTGGCTTGTTCATCGCTTCGACCTCGGACACGATCGCCGGATCATCGACGATGTACGACTTTCCCTCGTGGCGGAACCAGAGGAAGTGTCCATGCGTAACCTTGCGAGCCTTCTCGATCTCCTCAGAGCGGTCGCCGTCCCAGTCGCCGTTGAAGCGGGGCTTGGATCCGGGATCGCCGACCAGGGCGTACGGGTCGCCGCTGAAGGAAAAGTGCATGCCACGGAACGAGTCAACCTCTGCGCGCGCGGCGGCAATCTCCGCCGTAATGGCAGGGTCAATTCTGACGCGAATCGCGTCTCGTGGAATCCGCACAGAGATTTGCGGCATGGGGGGCATCGGTGCCATCGGTGCCAGCGCCGGGGGCGTGGGAGGCGCGGATCCGATTGCGGGGTTCGGAGGCATTGGCGCCATCGGAGCATGACCGGAGTCGACGGCGCCAGCAGGGGATGGAGAGGGTGGAACGGGCATGGCGTCGGACGTGGGTGCCGGCGTTGGCGCGGCTTCCGGTGTCGGCGCAACGACCGGCGCGGGGGCGGGCTCGGTCACCTGCTCCGCAGTGGACTGGCCGGCAGCGGAGATTTGCGGGCTGGGCTGGGTCACCACAACTGGCGTACCGGCAGCTTCAACCCGCACCAGGGCCGTGGCGGCGAAGAGCGCGGCTGGAACAAGCAGAACGGCGAGCAGTGCTCGGCGCCCGCCAGCTGCAAATGCCTGGCGGAAACTCGATTCGTTGAGCAGCCGTTCAATGCGCTGAGCCAGATGACTGGTGCGTGCCATGGCAACTCCTGTAAGGGTTGGGCGCGGGAGGGCCGCGAATTCAAGCAGGATCTGGGCGTAGGAGGAGCGGCTGGCGGCTTCTTCAAGCCCCGCGCGATCGCTGATGGCTTCACCCAGTTCAGACAATCTGGGTTTTAGCCACCATCCCAGTGGACTGAACCAGAAAATGGAAGCGTAGAGTCCGGCGAGAAGTTGCAGGTAGAAGTCGCCTTGACGAATGTGCGAGCGCTCGTGTGCCAGAACGACGCGCAATTTCTCCTCATCCCACTCGCTGTAGCCGGCAGGCAGCACAATCCCTGAGCCGATGTTCACCGGCGATGCAACACGCGTGCTCGAACGCAGGCGCACGCCGCTTGCCCGATCGGATTCACGCAGCGTTGACACCGGCTCGGCTGTCACCCATAGCCTGACCGCCGACGCCAGGCCAAACAGCAGGCGCAGCAGCAGTGCCCCCNNCCAAAAACGCCGAGATACACAAGCCATAAAACCGCAGCCAGCCGGAATGGCGCAGGATTTGTTGTCGATGCGCTCGACATGTAAATTGGCGCCCGCTCCGTTGAAGAAGGAGCCAGTTCAATTGCGGAGCCTGCCGCCGGATTCAAGTCCGCATTGGAGATCGACGGCGCAGGGTAACGGTCTGGCACCCCAGCGATTACCTGCGGTGTTGCGACGGAATGGTTCATCAAAGCGGAGGGCTCTGCAACTGCGATCTCCGCAACGGCCGGCACCGCAATTGCCGGTCCCGAGCCGGCGGACTTTGCCTCCGGAATCTGGCTCGAGCCCAGCGCAGGAAGCCTGAGCGCTTTTGTTGCCGGCAGTATTTGCCAGTGCGGCATCAGCGGCATGGCCACGGCTGCGGCCAGAACCAGACCCCACGCCACTTTCTGCACCAGCACATTGCCGACCCGCAGGAGGCGCAGCCCGGCCCAGACCGCAATCGCCGCGAGCAGCGCCCGCAATGCAGCTTCAAGCAAGAGGGGAACGAGGGCTGAGATCATGGCTTCTCCTTATTCCTCGAAGTAGA
>PKXI01000156.1:962-54306 GCA_003133425.1 Acidobacteriaceae bacterium | reverse complement strand
GTCGGTGGACTGCCAGGGCTAGCGCTCGATGAGCGTAACACCGCCGCAGTCCGCATCGTCGGCAATCCTCCGCGCCGCGAAGAGGGTCACTGGCGCGAAGGCTTCATTGTGTTGCCGCTGCCTCCGCACCAGCCGGTTGGGCTGCGTTGGCTCAATTGACCTGCGCGCTTTGCCCATTCGTTCTTGACGCTATCTTCTTGACCGCCATTAATTCCACGCCCTTCTGTGCGATGTGCTCGGCGCTCACTTCGAGTTCCTTTACCAGGTCCCACGGTGCGCCGGAATCGCCAAAGCGGTCTTTGACTCCGATGGCGCCGGTGATGACAGGCATGCCGTAGAGTTTTGGGCTCTCAGTAAGAAGGGAACTGACGCGCCAGGCAAGAGCGCCGATCTGGTGCTCTTCCGCTGTGACTAGGACGCCCGTCTCCTGGGCAGCGCGAATAACGGCTTCAACGTCGATGGGCTTAAGCGTGTGCATGTTTACGATGCGCGTCTCGAAGCCGTAGTCGAGCTTGAGAATGCGGGCCGCGCGCATGGCCTCAGGAACCATGGGGCCGATAGCGATGATGGTTAGATCTTCTGACTCATTTTTGTATTCACTCGCTAACTGCATCTCGAACGCGTCAACGAAGTTGGCGGCTTCAGCGCGCAGACGAATTACATTCGCCTGGCCGAAGACGAAGGGCGTGGTCTCGCTGGTGACTATTGGCGTAGCCTCGCGGGCGAAGCGGATATATTTTGGCCCGACATGCTTGAGCAACAGGTAGTCCGTGGCCTTGCGGGTTTCGATCGCGTCGCAGGGGACGACCACCGTCATGTTGGGCATGCCTTGCATGGCGAAGAGATCTTCCAGTGCCTGATGCGTTGCGCCGTCAGCGCCAACCGAGACTCCCGCATGCGCCCCGGCAACCAGGACGTTGAAGTTTCCGTAGCACACTGAGACGCGAAGCTGATCGAGGTTGCGCGCGGCGGAAAATGTGGCATAGGAGCCGAGTACGGGCAGCTTGCCTTCCCGAGCCATGCCCGCAGCCGCTGCGGTGGCCGATTGCTCGGCGATGCCCATGCTGATCCAGCGCTTCGCACGCTCCGGCTTGCCTGCGTAGAAATCGGCAATAGTGATGGAGCCGGAGATATCGAGGCCCAGACAAACCACGCGCTCGTCGTCCCCGTTCTCGGCCAGCGACTTGCCGAAGCCTTTGCGCGTGGGCTCCATTTTCACCTTCATCGTATTGCCTGCATTCCACCAGTAGTCGCGCGAAAATTTAGGCATCTTGGATGCAAGCTTGCGGTCAACTTCGGCCTGGTAGATGCTGGCTTTGGCCAATAGCGGATCGACGGGAATGCGTTCACTGAGGCCGAGATCCTTGAGTGCGGCGGCAAGTTCTTCGAAATTCGGCGCTTTGCCGTGCCAGCCGGGCTGATTCTCCATGAAGCTGACGCCTTTGCCCTTGATGGTGTCGGCGAGGATGACGGTAGGTTTGCCGACGGTGGTGCGGGCCCTTGCGAGCGTGGCGACAAGTTGCTCCATGTCGTGGCCGTCAGTGTGTAGGACTTCCCAGCCGAAGCTCGCGTATTTCTGGGCGAGCGGTTCCACATTCATAACGTCTTTCACCCAGCCGTCGATCTGCAGGCGATTGCAGTCGATGATGGCGATGATGTTGTCGAGGTGGTAGTTTCCTGCCTCCATGGCGGCTTCCCACACCTGGCCTTCCTGCTGTTCTCCGTCGCCCATGAGGCAGAAGATCTTGTGATGTTTGCCATCGATGCGTGCGGCGAGAGCCATGCCGACGCTGACGCTCAACCCCTGGCCCAGCGAGCCAGAGGAGACTTCGACGCCCGGCAGCCTGAGCCAGTGCGGATGTCCCTGGAAGGGCGAGTAGAGTTTGCGCAACGTGACAACTTCTTCGAGTGGACAAAAACCCGCAAAGCCCAACGCAACGTACAGTGCGGGGGCCTTGTGTCCGGCGGACCAGATGATCCGGTCGCGATCCGGCCAGTTGGGATTCTTTGGATCGTGGTCGGCTGCATGCAGGTAGAGAGCGGCGGCGACATCCATAATGGAGAGCGTGCTGCCGGAGTGGCCCGAGCCTGCCGCGCAAAGCGCAACAAGATCGTAGCCGCGCATGAGGTTGGCGGCGTCGCGTAGTTCTTCGATGGAATAATTGCGGATGATATTTCCTGTTGTGGAATCTATGAGGGCCACGTGGTTCTCCTTGCGCTGTAAAAGGTTGCGCGAGTTTTCGTGCTTTGACTAGTTGCCTTGCTATCCCAGGTCTCATCTGCCGCGGCGGACGAGACCTGGGGCACCCAAAATTAATGCGAAAGCAGAGTGCGAGAAAACTACAGATTTTCCTTTGTCCATCGGTCGATGCGATAGAGCGCTTCTTCGAGATTCTTGAGTGAATTGGCGACGCTGAAGCGCAGGTAGCCTTCGCCGTATTGGCCGAAGGCGGCGCCGGAGAGCGCGGCCACACCGGTTTGCTCGAGCAGCGCGTCGGCCAGAGGCTTGGATTTCCATCCCGAAGCGGTGATGTTCGGGAAGACGTAGAAGGCGCCTTTCGGCATCCGGCAACTGAAGCCCTTAATCTTGTTCAGGCCGGCCACGAAGACTTCTGACCTGTGTTTGAACTCGGCGCACATGCGGATTACTGCACTCTGATCGCCCTGCAGCGCTTCAATGCAGGCCATCTGCGTAAAGGTAGCGGTGCAGGAGTTTGAGTTCGTCATCAGGCGCGTGATCTGCGTCGCAAGGTCGGCGCGCATGACGCCGTAACCCACGCGCCAACCGGTCATTGCGTAGGTCTTCGAGAAGCCGTCAAGCAGGATGGTGCGCTCCTGCATGCCGGGAATTTTCATGATGGAGAATGGCTCGCCTTCAAACTGCAGGCGGCTGTAGATCTCGTCGGAAAGCACCATGATGTTTCGGTCGCCAATGGCGCGGGCAACCTGCTCGATATCTTCGCGCGGCAATATGCCTCCGGTGGGGTTCTGCGGCGAGTTGAGAATGATGAGTTTGGTGCGATCGGTAATCAGGGAAACGAGCTCGCGGACGTCCATCGCAAAGTCGCGCTCCTCGTGTAACTGGATGGGCACGGCCTTGCCGCCCGCGTAGTTGATCATCGACTCGTAAATAGGAAAGCCGGGGTTGGGATAGATGACTTCATCGCCTTCATCGATCAACGCCAGCATGGTGAAGAACATAATGGGCTTGCCGCCCGGCACCACCACCACTTCATCGGGCGAAACCTCAACCCCGCGTGTGTGGCTTACATACTGGGCGATGGTTTCGCGCAGATCGGGCAGACCGGCAGACGGTCCGTAGTGGGTCCATCCTGTGCGCAGCGCGTCCACGGCTGCTTCCACAATATTTCCTGGGGTTTCGAAGTCGGGCTCGCCGATCTCCAGATGGATGATGCTCCTGCCCTGGCGCTCGAGGGCCTTGGCCTTGCTGAGAACTTCAAAGGCAGTTTCGGTGCCGAGCCGCGACATGCGCCGCGCCAAAAGTAACTCGTGCTGTAAAGTTTGTGCCAACATGACTCACGCTCCTGTGCGTGGACAAGAGCGGTTGGTGTATGAGGCTGCAATCTGCCCATCCGGCTCTTGGCCGCAGGCATTATACATAGATCGAGCAACGGCGCAATGTGATGGCGGGACCGTGGTTGGGAGCAGCGGTTTCTATTGATATTATCGCTGTTCCCACACGCGAACCATCAGGTCTCCGTCGGCATGGCGAAAGCCGACAGCCAGCGTGTTTTCAATCCGTTGCAGCTCACAGAACGCGGCCGCCTCTACGGCCGATTCAGGCACCGTCATCGTGCACGGGCGGGGCAGGGAAGACTTGATGACTCCGGCAATCATGTTGGCGATCTCTTTTGTTGCGTCCAGCGTATCGGCTTCGCCCACTGTTTCCATTGGCTGCATGAGCATGGCTGCCGTGGCGCAGTAAGCGAGCCTTTCGTCGATCCGCACTTCAATGCGGCCCTGCCACATTCCGGAGAGTTTAACAGTGCCCAGCAGGTGTCGTGTCCCAACGCAGAGCTCCTGCGCCATCGGCATCAGCACCGGCTCCAGCCTCATGGCCAGCATCTGCTCCCAGAACTGGGAATTTGCGCTGATCACTGATTCTTCGTCGAGCTGCACCCGCATTGTCCGCACTCCCATCCCGGAGATTGTTTTTGGATTGTTTGCTTCTTCAAAGTTCATCGGGTGAATCTCAGAATGTGTTGAGAGAATGTGGAGCGGCAGAGCCGGAAACGACGCACTCCAAAGTGATTGGAGCAATCTGAATCTGTGGCGCGAGGTCGATTCTTCGCGGGTGATTTGGATCACATCGACCGGTGCTGCATGACACATCACCACGTCCATATAGGTGGCAACCTGTGCGGTACAGGGTGTATGCTATGGCGGATTCCGGCACCAACCGATGGGCCCATCCAGCGGTAATTCTCGTCGCCACGGACCTCAGCGACCTGGACCAGCTTATGCCATTTGCCCTGGCACAGGCAGCTGAGACCGGGGCGCGGCTCATTCTGCTCCATGCGATTGCCTCCTCCGCGGCAATATCGATCGATGCCGTGGGAATGCCCTATTACGATCCCTCGGCGGTGCTGGAGTTTGCGGAAAAGGAGCTCAAGCCCTGGTGCGAAGCAGCCCGACGCCGCAACATCGCCTGCCACGGTCTGGTGCGCGAGGGCCATGCCACTGAGCAGATCGTCGCAGCGGTCCGCCAGTTCAAAGCGGATCGCATCCTTCTCGGTACCCGGAGCCGGAGCAAGCTTGGAAAGTTGCTCCTTGGTTCCGTGGCAGAACAAGTGCTGCGCTCGGTCAAACTCCCGGTCTTTACCGTGGGACCCGAGGCTCATCTCCCGGTGCATCGCGGCTTCGAAGAACATGTCGTGCTGCATGCCACCACTCTCAGAGAGACCTCTCGCCCGAGCGCAGCGCTTGCCTGTCAAATGGCTGCTGGAATGAATGCAAAACTTGTCCTGCTGAATGTGCTGCCGCCGGAGGACGAGATGCTGCACAGTGGGCTGCCCACCGGCGTGAATTCCGCCGCAATGCGCGAGTTACGCATTCTGGCCGAGGAAACAGCAGCTGGCTGCTGCCTGGACATTGAGCCGGTCGTCGTCCATGGCAACCCCTCCATCGAGATTCTGGCTGAGGCCTCGGAGCGGAAGGCGAGCCTGATTGTTTTGGGCGCAACCCACCGTTCGGCCTTTGAGAACCTGACCCGCGACCGCACGGTTTACCGGGTCCTGGCCCATGCGCGCTGTCCGGTGCTCACGCTCCACGAACCATTGGCATCCCTTGATGAAGCCACGGCGGAGAGCGTGGGAGCCTCTCGCATTTAAATCAAGGAAACTGAAGCCGCAAGCCTGCCAAAAGGCAAACCTGGAAACAATCAGTTATTTGGGCACAAAAGTAACAGGAGGGTGTTTTGGGAGGGGCCATTCCGGAGGAAGTGGACTAGGCGGTAAGGCGTTCCAACTGGTCTGGCTTGACGATGGTCAGACTGGTGCCCTTGATGGTGATCCACTGGTCGCGGCGGAACTGGTTCAGGAGGCGCGTGACTGTCTCGCGCGAGGTACCGGCCATGTTGGCGATTTCCTCGTGCGTGAGCGCCATGGTAAATCGAATTTCGGGCTTGCCGTTGGCAGTTGAGCGGCCCCAATCCAGCAGCAGCCTTGCCAGCCGTCCCGCAGCCGAGCCGGAGAGGGCCAGACGCTTAGCGTCGTGAAACACCGTCAGATATTCGCCGGAAAGCGACTGCGCCGCGTGCATGCTGGCGATTCCGTGGCGACCCAGAAACTCGACAAACTCCTGTTTCCTCACCGTCTTAACCTGGCAGGGCTCGATGGCCTCAGCGGTGACTTCGTGAGGAACGTTGGCCAGCACCGCGCTCAATCCCATCACGTCACCGGGCCCGGCAATCTTGAGGATCATGGTCTTGCCGTCACGCGATGTAGACGAGATTTTTACCTGGCCAAAACAGATTACGAAGACGTTCCGTGCCGCGTCGCCTTCGGTAAACAGCTTGGCTCCGCGTGCATGGCTCATCATGATGCCAATTCCGTCGTAGTCCGCCAGCGCCTCGGGCGTGAGATTGCAGAACATTCGCAGATGACGATGCTCGCAATTCAAACAATCTTCCGGGGGGTGATGGGAATGGATTGAGGCCATACTTGGTCCGCGAGGTCTGAATGAAGTATAGCGCACATTCCCGACGGTCCAGGCAGGGATTTTCCGTCAATCTCCGCTAAGGCCCTGGAATGCTACCAGGAACGGAAACAAGTTCTTCGCTCAGGCCAGCTCTTCTCCGCTGCCATGACGCCGAATATGAACCGTCCGGTTCAGGCAGCAGGAGAGATAGGCCCTGGAAACCTCGCGGGCCAGCTCCTCCAGCAACCGCATGCGAAGCGGCGGATAGCTCTGAAAAACCTGGTTCAGAGCCTCGATGGACAGCACCAGCAGCGATCCGGGGGTTTGCGCGGCTAGCGTGTAGGTGTGGTGCCCGTCTCCCAGGGCTGCGGCCAGCTCCACCAGGTCGCCGGCTCGCGCGGGACCCAGCGTCAGCCGCGTCTTGAGCCTTTCCGCCTTGCGCACAAACAGGCCTGAAACCACGACGTAAAGGCCCTTGCAATCCTCATGCTGGCGAAACACTACGTCCCCGGTATCGAAACTGATGCACTGCGCCGAGCCGTTCAGCAGATTTCCGGCCTCTAGCGGACAATCCAACAGCTCTGCCAGTGGATGCGCCGCGACCGCGCCCATTCGCCCGGATCTTGCCTGTGCCTGCATGGTCACATCTCCCATTTTTTCTCCCCGGCGCCCGGTCCTGCGGCGAGTGGCCCCTGCCAGCCGCCGGCCGGCAGGTTCTTGGTGAGCGCGTTTCGCGCTGCGGACGTGCGATGAACCATGTTCCATTTCCAGCCAATCTTTCCAAATGCGATCAATCCAGAAAAGTGGATGAATGGAATGAAAATGAGAAGGCGCGTTTGCTTGCTTTCATTATCCTGGACCATGCCTAAGCATGAAAGCCAGGCTGTGGGGCCCGCGCACCTTTGCCGCTAAACGGCTTCCACGGGAATTGAGGCCTCCCGCTCCAGGCCGCCGGCCACTGCCTCCGGCGGAACGCAAAGTACAGGTACTCGAGAACGAGCCAGCAGTGCGAAAGCAGTCCCATGTGGGCCAGGTGTCCCACTGGCTCGCTTTACTCCGGCTACCAGGATGCAAGGATGGTATTGCCCAATTGCTCCCACCATTGCGTCCGCCGGGTTGCCGTCTTTGACCATGCAACGCACCGGCACCTCTCCGCTTGTCTTGATGCCAAACTCTTCAAGCGTGGTTGCGCAGGGGTTAAGAAACGCTGAAGCCTCGGCCGCCGTGCGGGCATGAATCACTAGAAGCGGGCGCTTGAAGGTTTTTGCCAGCGAATAGGCTGTTGCCACCGCTGTCGACGTGGCCTCGTTCCGGTCCATCGCCAGCATGACGGGGCCGCCCGGCGTAGGGCGAAACTCCCCTGCATTCCAGTCCGCAGCCACAGCCAATACCGGGCACGGAGCCAGCCGCACCAACTGTTCGGCAATCGCGCCCACGATTACAGGTCCGGCGCCTTCCATTCCCTTGGTGCCCACTACGATGAGCCCAGCCTCGTACTGACGGACCACGTCTACCAGCATCTGCGTCACAGCGCCCTGTCGAATCTCCGAATGGCTATGAATTCCTTCCCGGAGCAGGTCGCCGGACAGCTTGTCGAGAACCTCGCGCGCCGCTTCCGTCAGGCTCGTCCGCACCCGGCCCGGAACCCCATCCACGGCCGCATATTCCAGCGGGTCAAGCCCGTGTGCCAGGACAATCCGCGCGCCATAGTTCGTAGCCAGTTTGCGGGCGTATTCCAAAGCCGCCTCCGACTGGCCGTTCAGGTCCGTGGCCACCACAATGGTCTTCAAGCCGGCTGCGAAACTCATGGATGCCTCCTGACGCAAGGGCGCGTCTTCTAGTTCATACCCGTTGGATTTCGAGTCTGCGCCCCCAAAGTGGGTGCAAGCAGTGACCCCATTCACTCCCGCTTGTGACTGGTATCACAGGACTTGGAGCGACTGTAGTTAATTTTGACCAGTGCCAGTCCGTTCTGGCATCTTTTGGAGCGATAAACGACAATGGGCAGTTGCAGCCCGGAATCCCGGGACAACCCTTTGGAGAGAGCCATGAAGTTGCCTGTTCGACTCGCTGCCTTGTTCCTGCCTTGCCTGTTGCTTGCCTCCCTGGCCCACGGGCAATTCGCCCGCTCAGTCGATCCGCTGCTTGGGGTTGCGGGCGGTGGAAATGTCTTTCCCGGGCCGGTGGTGCCCTTCGGCATGATCAAGCCGGGGCCGGACATGGTGGCGCTGGAAGGCAGTGACCCCAACGCTGGCTGGAACGCCGAAGGTGACATTCGCGGCTTCTCGCAGACTCACGTCAGCGGCACGGGCGGGGGCGCCAAGTATGGCAACATCCTGGTGCAGGCGACGACGGGAGACGTTGCGCCGATCGACTCCGCATCGCCGCGCGCCGAGGAGAAGGCGTCGGCCGGCCTCTACTCCGTCAAACTCGTTCGCTACAACGTAGGGGTTGAGATTACCGCAGCACGGCGCTCGGCGATCTACCGCTTTCGCTATCCCGCGGGCGAAAAGGCAAACCTGCTTTTTGACGTGGGGCACTATCTGCTCTCGGGAATGAGGACGGGGGAGAGGCAGTCCCTGGTCGCATCAGAAGTTAAGGTTCTTTCGCCGACCGAGGTTGCCGGGTCCACAAGCATTACTGGCGGATGGAACAAGCAGCCCAACACTTACACCGTTTACTTCTTTGCGAAGACCGATACTGCTGCAGCATCGTGGGGAACATGGCTCGACGGCAATCTCCAGCCCGGCAGCAAGAGTGCGAATGGCCAGGCGAATAGCAAATCGGGTGCGTGGTTGACCTTCGCAACTAAAGCGGGCCGGCCTGTGCTGATGAAGATCGGTATCTCCTTCATCAGCGTGGAGCAGGCGCGGCGGAATCTCGCCACCGAAATTCCTGGCTTCGATTTCGCCGCGACACATGCGGCAGCGCTGGCCAAGTGGAATCTAGCTTTGGCGAAGATCGAGATCAAGGGCGCAACGGCTGAGCAGCAGCAGATTTTCTACACGGCGATTTATCACACCATGCTGATGCCCACCGATCGCACCGGCGAGAACCCTCTTTGGAAGTCGGCTGAACCGTACTACGACGACTACTATGCGATCTGGGATATCTTTCGCACGTCTGGGCCTCTTCTGACACTGATTGCGCCAGAGCGCCAGACCGCGATTGTGCGCTCGCTGGTGGACATTTACCACCACGATGGCTTCTTGCCGGACGCGCGCAGCGGCAACTACAACGGACGCACGCAAGGCGGCAGCAACGCCGAGTTCATGATTACCGACGCGTATGTAAAGGGGCTCAAAGGCATCGACTGGGCCACCGCCTATGCGGCAGCGGTCCACGACGCTGAAGTTTCGCCGGCGGACCACTTCAAGGAAGGCCGCGGCGGTCTCGACGACTGGCGCAACCTGGGCTACGTCTCAATTGAGGGCTCGGATCGCACTGCGTCGGTTCACATGGAATACGCCGCCAACGACTTCGAGATTGCGCTGCTGGCCAAAGGGCTGGGCAAGGCGGCTGACTACAAGAAATACCTCACGCGTTCCGGCAACTGGAAGAATCTTTGGGACGCAGACTTTTCTGATGGTGGATTTCAGGGATTCATTCGCCCGCGGCACCGCGACGGAAGCTGGCTGACGCCCTTTACTGCGCTGGATAGTGGCACCTGGGGCGGGAATACGTTCTACGAAGGCAACTCATGGACCTATTCCACGTTTGTGCCGCAGGATGTTGCTTCGCTGATCGCAAAAATCGGCGGACCGCAGAAGTTCGTCGACAGGCTGGATGCGTTCTTCGCTGTTCCGGGCCGCTACGACGTGGGCAACGAACCGGGCTTTCTGGCTCCCTATCTCTACAACTGGGCCGGCCGTCCGGACAAGACCGCGGAACACGTGCGGGAGATTATTGCGAAGAGCTATCACGCCGGGCCGACGGGCTTGCCTGGCAACGATGATTCGGGCGCGATGTCTTCTTGGTATGCCTTTGGGCAAATGGGGATCTTTCCCAACGCGGGGCAGGATGTGTATCTGATCGGAAGCCCGGCATATTCGCAGACCACGCTTCATCTGGCGGGCGGGAAAGATTTTGTTATTGACGCGCGTAACCTGTCGGCTGAGAACATCCACGTCAACGCGGCAACGTTGAACGGCAAGCCTCTCGACCGCGCATGGTTGCGGCATAGTGAGATTGCGGCCGGCGGGCGGCTGGTGCTGACGATGAGCAAGACGCCGGGGCATTGGGGTGAGCGTAATCTGCCGCCGTCAACGGCGCCGGATCGATGAAGTGCCTTTGAGGAGGCTCTTATCGTGATGGTGGGATTCCCTCGAGGCTAAAGCCCGAACTCATTCTCAGCGACTCGTGGCGCGGCTGAAGCCGCGCCCTTTCAAACCGCGGGTTCTTGAAAAGCGCGGGACTTTGCTTGTCTCTGTTCCCTGATCCCTGCTTTGCTTACTGCTGCAGCACAACCTGGTCGCCTTCTTTAAGGCCGCTCGTAATTTCGGTGACGGAGCCGTTCGACAGGCCCACCTTCACCGGAATCTTGCGCCAGCCTTCTTTCTGCTTCTTGTCTGGAATCTGCACGGACGCGTTTTTCTGGCCGTCGTAGGAGACAGCGTTTTCCGGTACCGTCAGCACGCCCTTGTGCTCGTCGAGCAGAATCTCCGCGTTGGCCGTCATGTTGGCCTTCAGCTCGCCGCCCGGGTTGTTGATGGAGACGCGCACCTCAAACGTGGTTACGTTGTCTTTCTCCACGCCCATGGGCGCAATCTTGGTGACCTTGCCGTAAAACAGGCGATCGCGAAAGCTCTCAACCTTGATGCGCGCCGGCTGGCTCATATAGACGTGGGCAATGTCGGCCTCGTCCACCTTGCCCTGCACATACACCTCGGTAGTGTCGCCCTCGGTCATTACCAGTGTGGCCGTCGAACCCAGTACAAGAATCGAGCTGACCGCATCGCCGATCTCAACGTCACGCGACAGAATCACGCCATCCATGGGCGCAATAATCGTTGTGTATCCGAGCTGCTCTTCCAATTGCTTCAGGCTGGCCTGGCTTTGCTGCACCTGCGCACGCGCCTGCTTGAGCTTGGCCGTGTCCACGCCAATTTGCGCCTTGGACGAATCCCTCCGGGTGAGCGCCGCCAGGTAATCCTTGTTGGCGTCGTCCAGAGCCTGCCGGCTCACGATTCCCTCGTGTTGCATCTCCAGGCTGCGATCCAACGTGGCCTTGTACATGGGCAGATCGGGGGCTGCGGCGTTCACTTTGTCCTGTTCGATATTGGCCTGCAACGTGGACACATTGGCTTCGGCCGAGGCCAACTGGGCGCGCTGCGCAGCCACCTGCGCCTGAATCTCCTCCTGGTCCAACTGCGCCAGTTGCTGGCCCTTTTTGACCACGTTGTTGATGTCTACGTAGAGCTTTTCCACGATTCCCGAGGCCTTGCTCTTTACCTCGACCTTGGTGATCGGCTGTACCTTTCCGGTAGCCACTACCGACCGCGCTACATCGCCGCGCGTTGCCTTGGCCAGTTTGTTGGGATCGATCGAAGTGCCCTTGACTATCTTCGCAAGCCCGAGGCCTGCCACCAGCAGCACCAGGACACCACCAAGGCTCATCCAGATCCAGAATTTCCTGCTCTTTCGCGACGCGGCCACAAAGCCTCCCTTAAAAAGAATGAAAAGCGCCCGCCTCCCGGCGCATGGTTATCGATGAAACGAGGGATAATAACTACAGCATATTTCAAAAAACTGCTCAGCAGACCTTGGGTCGAATCGCTCAGAGGATGAAGCACTGCCGCTTTCCGGCCCTTTCGGCGTCGGTCGCGCCTGGCTTTCAGGTCGTACCTTGACTGAAGGCAATTCCTGGAACTTGCTGTAAGACGGCGCCAGCACATTGCTGTCACCCTTTGCTTTCTACGCAATCAACCGCTGAATGGTTCCGGAAATGGTTTCGCGCCGGTTTCCAGCGGAACCGAATCGCCGGGCACAGCGTATCAGTTACCAGTGCATCACGTCGGTGTCTAAACACCATGCAGAGTTTTTCTGACACGCTCGGCCAGGTCCTTCGCGCCATGATGGCGAACAAGCTGCGCACCTTCCTGACCATGTTCGGAATTGCCTGGGGCGTGGGTTCGCTGCTGGTTCTAGTGGGTTTAGGCGAGGGCTTCCGCTCCGGGCAGCACCGCCAACTGTCCACTTTCGGCAATGATCTGGTGATGATGTGGAACGGCACCATCCCCGCGCTCGCCAACCAGCACACGGGGATGCGTCCTTACCAGCTCACGCTCGGTGACGAGGCCGAATTGCGCACTTTGCCACAGCTGCGCGCAGTTACGGCATTCCTGAACCGCAACGATCTTTACCAGGTGAGCGCCTATGCCAACACCTCAGGCCAGGTGCTGGGCGTGGAGCCGAACTACACTGAAGTGCGCTTTGTACCGGTGGCTGAGGGCCGTTTTCTGAGCGCGGACGACATAGCTCAAGGGCGGCGCGTGGCCGTGTTGGGATCGAAGAGTGCAACGCTGCTTTTTCCCGGCCGGCCCATGCTCGGGGAGACCATCACCATCAATGACGTCGCGTTTACAGTGGTGGGCCGCGTGGCTTCCATCAGCCGCGGCAACAACGACGGCGACAATCAGAAGGTCTACATCCCCATCACCATCATGCAGGAACTTTTCGCAATGAAAGGCGACAATGTTGCCCGCGATGCGCTCAGTTCCATCCAATATCAGCCGGCGACGAAGGGCGATGCCACGGCAGCGATTGCGGCTGTTCATCGGGTGATCGGCGCACGGCACGGCTTCGATCCGGCGCTTAAAGATGCCTTTCAGGAGTGGGACACCATTCAGGAAGAGAAATTGATCGGGGCTATTTTCGATGCCATGGATCTCTTTCTCGGCGGGGTGGGAATTGTCACTCTCGGCCTGGGCGCAGTGGGCATTATCAACATCATGCTGGTCTCAGTTACAGAGCGAACCCGCGAAATCGGCTTGATGAAGGCTGTGGGAGCTACCAAGAGCAGCGTACTGGCGCAGTTCTTCTGGGAGGGCCTATTGTTGACCGGCATCAGCGGGCTCATCGGCATTGTTATATCGGCAGGTTTTATGTGGTTGTTGCAGATCGGCCTTACTGGCAAGATGCCGGGCTGGGACCCGCCACGGCTTGTTCCGTGGTCGGCTGCGCTGGCACTTGGATCGTTGGTGGTGTGCGGCGTCGTGGCGGGGCTCTATCCGGCCAGCAGGGCGGCGCAAATGGATCCGATTGAGGCGCTGCGGAGAGAGTGAGAAAAACAGCTTCTAGTTACTAGCTGCCAGCTCGTTGTTGCCGGGTCGGGCGCTTCAGGCGGGAAGAGGATTTGTTCAAGGCCGGAACAAGACGCAATAGGCGCGCGGTCTTGAGGGAAAATGAAACAAGTCGGGGCTTTTCTCCAGCGGGCTTTTAGCTGGAAGCTAGAGGCTGGAAGTTAGAGGCTGATTCATGTTGAGGGACATCTTAGGTCAGGCGTGGGAAGCGATGGTGTACAACCGCCGGCGCACCGCCATCACTATGATCGGGATGGCCTGGGGCATTGCCACGGTTGTGCTGTTGCTGGCCTACGGCGCCGGATTTAACCGTGCCATCGAGAACATCTTCGCGCAGTGGGGAACCAACCTGATCGGCTTCTTTCCCGGCCGCACCAGTCAGCAGGCGGGCGGCGACAAGGCCGGCGTCAGAGTTCGCTTCACCATGGAAGATGTGGACCGCGTCTCCAACGGCGTTCAGGGCATTTTTCACATCTCGCCCGAGGTGTGGAAGGACTCGACCGTGCAGAACGATCTGCATACTTACACCTGGACCGTAAACGGCGTTCGCCCCGTCTTTCAAGACATCTTCAAGTTGGATACCGACGAGGGCCGCTTCTTCAATGGCGCCGAGGATCAGCAGAGGGCCCACGTCTGCGTAATCGGGTCTGAGGCCAAGACAAAGCTGTTCTCCGGCGGCTGGGCCGTCGGCGAGACTATTCGCCTCAACGGCGTTATCTTTACCGTGATTGGCGTGCTGAGCCCCAAGATGCAGGAGGGCGACGACGACCGCAATCGCCAGATATATGTTCCCTTCAACACCATGAGCGATCTGGTTGACACGCATTACCTTAGCGCCATCTGGTTCACGTATCGCGGCGACAATGAGCTGATCGAGAAAAGTCTGCGCGAGACCATGGGAGCGGCTCATCACTTCCGGCCCACGGACCACAACGCCATCTACGTGGCCAACCTGATGACGCAGCTGGCTCAATTCCACGTGCTGGCAATTGCCTTGCAGGTGCTGCTTTCCATGGTGGGAGCGCTCACGCTGGGCATTGCGGGCATTGGCCTGATGAACATCATGCTGGTGGCCGTGCAGCAGCGAACCCGTGAGATCGGCGTGGAAAAGGCACTAGGGGCGCGGAGACACCACATCCTTATCCAGTTCCTCGCCGAGGCTCTGGCCATCACCGGCGTTGGTGGCGTATGCGGCATCGCCCTGTCTTATCTGATCTCCGCGATGGTGGGGAGCATCACGTTTTACAGCGCCCTTGCCAAGAATGCCGGAGATGCCGACATTCGCCTTCTGATTTCACCTACCTCGGTGATTGTGGCAACGGTGATTCTTGCCATCACCGGACTGGTGAGCGGCATGATTCCGGCCATCCGCGCCGCCAACCTGGACCCCATCGAAGCCCTACGCTACGAGTAGCGGGTCCGCATGCTGGGTGTACATCCAGTCGCCCAATGCGCTAACCTTACCGGTCATGAGAAACCTGAAAAACACCATCTCTGTAACGTTTTTTGCCCTCATCCTCGCATGCCTGTCGCCGGTTTTCTCTGGTTATGCTCAAGCCCAGGCTCCCGTGCCCGATTCGCCCGCAATCGAGTCCCAGGCCCAAGCATTTTTGGCGAAGCTGACTCTTGAGCAGAAGATCGAACTCATCGGCGGCGTCGACAGCATGTATACCCGTCCGATGCCCGTCATCGGGCTGCCCCGCTTCAAAATGTCGGATGCCTCGGTGGGTGTACGCACCTGGGGACCCACAACCGCCTATGCCGGCGGCGTAGCGCTGGCAGCCACGTGGGATACGGAGTTCTCGCGTAAGCTCGGCGAGGCGCTCGGCCGGGATGCCCGCGCACGCAATGTCAACTTCCTGCTCGGCCCTGGGGTCAACATCGCGCGCTCATCCATCGGCGGCCGCAACTTCGAATATCTGTCCGAGGATCCCTACCTCAATTCGACCATCGTGGTTCCCTTCATTGAAGGCGTGCAGTCGCAGGGCGTAATCGCCACGGTGAAGCACTACGCGCTCAACGATCAGGAGTTCAATCGCCACAACGCCAGCTCCGATGTGGACGAGCGCACCATGCGCGAAATCTACTTACCCGCATTTGAAGCAGCTGTCGTCAAGGGCCACGTTGACTCCGTGATGAACTCCTACAACCTGCTCAACGGAGTTCACGCCACGCAGAACGAGTTTCTCAACAACAAGGTTCTCAAGGGTGAGTGGGGTTTCAAGGGCGTGCTCATGTCCGATTGGGACGCCACCTATGACGGCGTGGCTGCGGCCAACAATGGCCTCGACCTGGAAATGCCCAGCCCCAAGTTCATGAACGCGAAGAATCTGGTGCCCGCCGTCAAGAGTGGATCCGTGAAGGAGTCCACCATTGACGACAAGGTGCTGCGGTTGCTTCGCACCGAGCTTCGCTATGGCTTTACCAGCCGTCCGCAGTTCGATCCAGCCGACTCCACGTTTTCGCTGGCCAACCGCGCCGTCGCTCTGCAGGGCGCGCTCGAAAGCATTACGCTGCTCAAGAATGAAGGCAAGCTGCTGCCGCTCGATCCGGCCAAAATCAAAACTATCGCCATCATCGGCCCGGACGCATGGCCTGCGGTTCCCGGCGGCGGCGGCTCCTCTGAAGCGACACCATTCGAGTCCGTCTCAACCGTTACCGGAATAGCCAAATTCCTCGGGCCGAATGTGCATGTCCTCTACAGCCGCGGGCTTCCGGAGATAGTCGATGTATTCCGTCGGACCCAATGGGAAGGCGGAGTCAAGGTGGAGAGCTTTCCCAGCAGCGACTTCACCGGCACGGCGGCATCCGGTACTCGCCGTAACGTCGCCGACTGGAAGCCCAATGAGTGGGCGCCCGCGGATCCGACGCCACGCAGCATTCGTTATACCGCCTCCTTCAAAGCAGCAAGCGCAGGCAAATACCTGCTGATTGCCGGCGCCTCCGGTGAGGACGGCTTCAAGATTCTCGTCGATGGCAAGCAGGTACTCGACCAGGTTCGGGCGGAAGGCTCGGTGCCCAGATACACGTCCATCGACCTCACCGCGGGACAAACCGTCAGCCTCAAGGCCGACTATCTGCCTCGCGCTGCCGGCCCCAGGTTTGGGTTCGGCTTTGTATATGAACCCGATCTCGTATCGGCGGATGCAAAGCAGCTCGCGTCCCTCGCCGATGTAGTGGTGCTGGCCATCGGCTTCAATGCGCCCACCGAGGGCGAGGGCCACGACCGCACCTTCACACTGCCATTCGGACAGGATGCGCTGGTCGAAGCAATCGCCGCGGCGAATCCTCACACGGTCGTCACGCTCACCGGCGGCGGCGCAATGGACACGCGGCGCTGGCTCAGCAAGGTCCCCGCGCTGCTCCACACCTGGTATCCCGGCCAGGAAGGCGGCACGGCCGTTGCTGAAGTTCTCTTTGGCAAACACAACGCCGAGGGCAAGCTGCCCATCAGCTTCGACAACGACTGGGAAAACAGCCCGTCGCAGCCTTACTACTACGGCACCCCCGGCGCAGACACGACGCTGCACACGATTGGAGAGAACGGCAAGCCGCTCGACTACACAGTTCCTCACATCAAATATGGCGATAAGTTGATGGTGGGTTATCGCTACTGGACCACGACCGGTAAGCACCCGCTGTTCCCGTTCGGCTTTGGGCTCAGCTACACCACATTTGGTTTCGCCAACCTACAGGCGCCGGCGAAGGCTGCGTCACGTTCTACGGTTCCGGTCAGCTTCGATGTGACCAACACCGGCAGCGTGGCCGGTGCGGAAGTCGCGGAGCTCTACGTCTCCGATCCATCGACCAAGGCAACGCGCCCCGAGCGCGAACTGAAGGGATTTGAGAAAGTCCAACTCGCACCCGGCGAAACAAAACATGTAACTCTCAACCTGGACGCACGCGCCTTCAGCTACTGGGACGAGACCGCAAAGAAGTGGACCATCGATCCTGGCAAGTTCGTGATCCTGGTCGGCGACTCGAGCGAGAATACGCCGCTGCATGCGGATGTGACGCTGAACTAGCAAGTCGGGGAGTCAGCAAGAAGGCCTCGCATCGTGCGGGGCCTTTCTCGTTTATGCCGAGAGATACCCAAACAGGAATTCCTACTTCCCATGCCGCTCCCAAAATGCGGCTGGCGTCACAATGGGGTATCGTTCGGACAGTGCGAGCAGGTCTTTGTCCCCGGTGATCAAGTAGTCAGCCTGAGCCGCTTGCAGTGTCTGCAGCACAGGCGCGTCGGCTTTATCACGCAACGCTTTTTCCATTTTGCCGCTTGGCTCGACGATCTCCGCCATGAACATGAAACTGTCCGCAAGGTCGCGGATTTCCGAGGGACTCAGCTTGATGCGCTTGAGCCGCGGCAACACGCGCACCATCTCATCGAGAATGTAGCGGGACAGCACAACACCCAGCGCGCCCAACTCCCAGGCGCTCAAGATAAGGCCTGGCACGCTCTCCGGATACGCCAGTCCCGAAACCAGAACGTTGGTGTCAAGAACCACACGCAGACGAGCCACTAGCGCCGCCGTTCGCGCGCTACGGCCGCATCAATCTCCGCCATGCCTTTGTCGGCGGGCAGGTCCGCATAAGCCTCGGCAATCCGGTTGCTCAGTGCGTCGAACCGGTCGCGCATCCGCCGAATCCTCGCAAACAGCTCAGCGTCTACCAGCGCGGCCACCGGCTTACCGTCCTTATTGATCACGATGCTGTCATTCCGGTACTGCACCTGGTTCAGCATCTCTCCCAGATTCTGCCGAAAATTGACTGCGCTCACTTCGGAAATCATCGCAACCTCCAATCATAATGACCAATATGATAATTATGACTAATCTGACTCCAGATGTCTACATCGCAGCTTATGATCGATCCATGAAGCGTGTCCTCTTGTCTTGGAGCAGCGGTAAAGACAGCGCCTGGACCCTCCACCTGTTGCAGCGCGATCCCACGATCGAACTCTGTGGGCTGGTTACGACGCTCAACGTTGAATTCGACCGCGTGGCCATGCACGGCACGCGACGGTCTGTGCTTGAGGCGCAGGCGCAGGCAGTAGAATTGCCGCTTTGGATTGTGCCGCTTCCCTGGCCTTGCTCCAATGAAATTTATGAGCAGCGCATGGCCGAGGTGTGCCGCCGCGCGGTCGACGAGCGCATTGATGCCATCGCTTTTGGAGACCTCTATCTGACTGAGATACGCGCCTATCGCGAGAACCAGCTCAAGCCCACCGGCCTTGAGCCGCTGTTTCCGCTCTGGGAGATTCCTACCGATGCACTGGCGCGCGAGATGATTGCCGGAGGCCTGCGCGCCCGACTCTCCTGCGTGGACACAAAGCAGTTGTCCGCCGAGTTCGCCGGGCGCGAATTCGATGCCGCATTGTTAAACGATCTACCGCAGGGGGTTGACCCGTGTGGCGAAGGCGGCGAATTTCACACCTGCGTCTACGCCGGGCCGATGTTCACGGCTCCACTACCCCTTGTCAGCGGAGAAGTCGTCGATCGTGACGGATTTGCCTTCGCGGACTTTCAATTGGAAGTCAATACGTAGCGCGGCCTCCGCTTACGTCGTAGCACTGGCCGGTGACGAACGAGCAGTCGCGGCTGGCGAGAAAATGAACCACGGCCGCAACTTCTTCAGGCTGCCCGGTGCGCTTCATCGGAATGCGCTGCACCATGTATTCCACCTGCGCGGGCGTTAGCTGTTCCAGAATTTTCGTCTGGATCACCGCCGGCGCGACAGCATTGATGCAGATGCCTTCGGTGGCAACTTCCTTGGCGATCGATTTNNTGCCTTCCTTGCCGGCAATCGAAGCGATGTTCACGATGCGGCCATATTCCTGCGTGCGCATTTGCGGCAGCACAGCGCGGCACAGATAGAACGGCGCGGTGATGTTGAGGTCCATCACCCGATGCCAGTCTGAATCTGTCTGCTCCCAGATGGGCGCGGCGCGCCCCGCGACGCCGGCGTTGTTTACCAGGATTTCGAGCGAGCCGGTTGTCCTGATTGCCAGTGCAATCGCCGCCGCAACCTTGTCCGGCTTGGTCACGTCCAGGGCCAGTGGGAACGCCCCGCCGCCGATTCTATCGGCTACAGCCTTCGCGGCGCTGCCGTTGATATCGACCACGGCAACCCTCGCTCCCGCTGCAGCGAGCCGTTGCGCAATCGCTTCTCCTATGCCCGTTCCCGCACCTGTGACAATCGCCGTCTGTCCTGTCAGTTCAAACATTTCTTGTACACCATTTCCTTTATATCGGGATGCTCGCGTACCGGTTTGTACGCAATTACTTCCTTTGCTTAATATCCAACCTTCGCCCCAAAACAGAATCGCGGTGAGCGTGGCGCACCCAAACCTGACACATTTCAATAATCGTTCTAGATGCGCACGAAGATCTTCTTCCTGAACAGCCAGTAGAGCATCAGCCAGTAGGCGATCAATGTCAGCGCGCCGAGAAATGTCGGCTCCAACCCTGGCCCGAGGCAGTTGAGCACTCCCATTCCCAGATGAATGCGGAAGCTGTTCTCGACGAAGTTCCGCCACAATTCGGCAATCACGTATGCCGCGATGGAGTTCATGCCTACCACCACGAGCGGAAACGCGATGCCGCGATGCTTTTTGACATCGATGACCCACGAAAACGCGGCGAGAAAGAAGAAACACACGCCGCCGCTGAACAGTGTCCACGCCGGTGTCCAAATGCGTTTCACGATCGGGCAGATTCCGGTGACGTGGAGGAGCAAGCCGGCTGCGCACAGTGCCACCGCGGCCAACAGGAACTTACGCACAGGTATCGTCGGCGCCGACTCCTGGAACCAGCGTCCAGCGGCCAGGCCGAGAAGCATCGTCCCCAGTGTGGGAATAAAACTCAGTGTCAGGTAGCCGCCGTCGTTGTAGAGGAAACGGCTGGGGCGCGGCAAGATATTCAGGAACCATACATCGAACGCCTGGCCAAGATTGCTGTTCTTATTCCAGTGGGAAGTGAAACCCGTGAACATGTGGCTCTGAAATTCGGGAGGCACGCCGACCGCAGCCCAATTGAAGTTGGGGCCCGGTGCCGGATACAGCGCCCATGCCAGCCAGTAGCCGAAGAGGATGCCACCAAACGCGATCCACTGCCAGCGAGGTCGAGCGAAGGTGAGTAGAAACGCAAACGTATAGCCGAGGCCGATCTGCGTGAGCGTATCTTCGAACGTGAAGTTGGTCATCGGGCTGTATGTAGACCTGAGAAAAATGCCCAACGCGACGAGAACCAGGCTGCGCCAGATTGTATGCAACAGCATGCGCCTGAAGCTTTCTCCCTTTTGCTGCCGGCTTCTCAACGAATAAGGAAGAGCCACACCCACCAGAAACGTAAATCCCGGTTGGATGGTGTCGTGCAGGCTCATCCACGCCCACTCCACATGCGTCTGGTTGAAAGCCAGAATATGCCAGAAAAGATTGCCGGGATAAGCGGCAGCCGCGTGGGAAAAGCGCAGGACTTCGCCCATCATCAGCAGCATCACGAAGCCGCGATAGGCGTCGACTGCAACGTTGCGCTGTTGCTCTCCGGCCACGCGCTCCACAAGATCGCTCATGGACGAATCCTCTTCGCAGACAGGGTAGTCCGTCAATCCTTATTTAGCGCAACGTCTTCAGAGCTGGATAAAGCTTTCGCCATTCGGCATATCCAGACTTGTAAGCGGCCACATCCGCGGCGTCGGGTTCGACGCGCTGCGCTACCTCGATCGCCTGCGCGCAGGCCTCGTCCAGGTTGGCCCAGTGTCCAGCACCTACGCCGGCCATCAGCGCGCAACCGAACGCTCCGCCCTCTTCGGCTGTAAGCACTTCGACCGCGTGGCCATAGATCCCCGCCTGAATTCTCCGCCACAGCGCGCCGCGCGCTCCGCCGCCTCCAAGTCGTATTCCGCTCACTGGAATTCCCAACTCGGCGAACAACGTGAACGTGTCTTCAAGCGAATACGCCACGCCTTCAAGCACCGCGCGCACGAAGTGAGGCGCCGTGTGTCCTGCGCCGATGCCCGCAAACGCCGCGCGCACTTCAGGGTCAAGATGCGGCGTTCGCTCACCGAGCAAGTACGGCGCCCATTCGAGGCCCTCGCTTCCAGCCGGAATTTTCGCTGCCGCCTCGTTCAGCTCGTCGTAACTTTGGCCGCCGAAGAAGGTCTCCTTCAGCCAACTCAGGCTAAGCCCCGCGCTCTGCGTCACGCCCATCACGTGCCATAGTCCCGGCACGGCGTGGCAGAACGTGTGCAGCCGTCCCTTTGGATCTTTCGTCGGTTTGGCTGTCGCTGCAAACACTACGCCCGAGGTTCCAATGGTTGCCGAAACCGAACCCGGCTGCAGAATGCCCATGCCCACTGCACCCGCGCCCTGGTCGCCCGCGCCGGCTGCTACCGGCGTGCCCGCCTTGAGCCCTGTGAGCCCTGCGGCTTCAGCACTGATGCGCGCGCAAATCTCCGGAGACTCAAACACGCGCGGAAGCCAGCTCTCCTTGATTCCCGCCGCCTCAGCGACTTCACGCGACCAGCATCGGTGCGTAACATCCAGCAGCAGCGTGCCCGACGCCTCCTGCACATCGATGGCAAACTCACCCGTCAGCCGATAGCGCACGTAGTCCTTGGGGCACATGATGTGCGCAATTTTCGTAAAGGTCTCCGGCTCGTGCTTCTTCACCCAAAGAAGTTTTGTCAGCGTAAAGTTTGGCAGCGCCGGATTGCAGGTGAGCTCGATCAGGCGGTCGTATCCAATTCGCTCGGTAAGCCAGTCGCACTCGGGTTGCGTCCGCGTGTCACACCAGATCAACGATGGCCGCAGCACCGCGCCGTTCTCGTCCAGCATGACCGCGCCGTGCATCTGCCCGGTGAGCGCGATGGCCGCAATCGGTTCCTTTGGTTCCGGCGTTGCGGCAAGCGCGCTACGAATCGCCTCCTGTGCCGCGCGCCACCAGTCTTCGGGGTCCTGCTCCGCCCATCCCGGATGCTCCGCACGAAACGGCGCATGCGCGCTCGACGCCGTGCCCATCAGCTTTCCAGCCGCATCTACCACCACGGCCCGCGTCCCGCCCGTCCCTACATCCATTCCAAGGAACCACATAGTCGTATTCCCCCTACATAAATCGCTTTTCTCTGGCGCAGAGAGCATAACAGCTTTCGCGGCAAGGGGAAAAGCGGGGCGCCGCTGTCCCGGCGGGAAAGACTTGCAGGAAGGATTGGCTTGCTCCTGGAATCCCGCAACCAGCCACTGCCCGGCAGCGCGGCGCTGTCTTTTCTTATGAAGCCGCTGATATGGGGGCGATTCGTCTTGATTCGGCTACGGGGTTGATTCAGCAGGAGTGACGTCGACTGCGGACTGCGTGAACAGAAAATGCAGTATCCACACGCTGGGGACGGGGCGCCCATCCATTTGTGCAGGCTTGAATTTCCACTGCTGCGCAGCCTGGAGAGCCATTTTGGCGAAATACTTGCTTGGTCCAGCCGAGTCGAAGCTTGCGTTTGAAACAGCTCCGCTCGCATCAACCTCGACCCGTATGCGCACGTTGACGTTGCCCTGGATTGACCTCACAGCGGCTGGCAATAAGTCGGGCATTACCCGCTGAGCGACTTCACCCTTTACCGCGGCTCCATTCGTGGTTGTGTTCTGCGCAGCCGGAGCTTGCGCCGGGGCCGCCGGTTCCTGCTGCTGAGGCTCAGGCGCGGGCGTGGGCTGCTGAGCTTGCGGTGTTGCCGCGGTGGTGGCCGCTGGCGCTTGTTGTTGCGCCGCGCCCGGGCTCGATGGCTGAGTGTTGTTAGATCGCAGTTTTATAAAGGCGAATGACGCCACCAGGATGAGCACCACGGTGATGAGAGCGATCATGCCGGGGTTGGAAGCCGGCTTCTTGTCGATGCCGGCTTCCGGTTCCCGGCGCAACTGCTCAGGATCCAAAAGAGCCTTGACATCGCCGAGTGCGCATCGAAGCGCGGGTTCCGAAAAGAGACATTCGCGCGCGATTTCTTCAAAGGGTTGCGGAATGGATTTCGGAACAGCCGGATCAGTATCCGTCGAACTATCCCATACTGGCGGGCGCTGGGTCAGGGCCTCAACCAGGGTGACGCCCAGCGACCAGACATCCGCGGCGGGCGAGATGGTCCCGGTAGCTGCTTCGGGTGCTTCATGGATGCCAAACTCCGGATAGTAGCTGCCCGGAACGCCTGCGACGCAGAGACTGTCGCCGGAGAGTTTCAACTTGTCGCCGACGACCAGAATATTCGACGGCTTGATATGACCATGCATGAAACCCTTGGCGTGAAGATAGGAGAGTGTATCCAGGACGGGGTCGAGCATCTCCCTGGCTTCGTCGGGCGTGAGGGCTCGAGCCGGAAGAATCTCCGAGAGATCCTCATCGGCATATTCTGTTACGGCGTAAAGCAGCGCAGAATTGTCGATCTGGCATCGACCAGTATGAAACAGGCGCATCAGGTGAGGATGCGAAAGGGCCGATGCGGCGGCCCAGCCTGCCATGCGGGCTTCCGCGCCTGCTGCGTCAGCGGGAATGAGCTTGATGACGGCCTTCTGTGGCTGATCGCCCGGAAGCTCCGTGAGGAAGACACTACTCCGCTCGGAGCCGCCGAGCCATTGCAGGAGAGTGAACCTTCCGTCAATGACGCGTCCGACCCAATCACCTCGAACTGCCGTAGCGTTCATGGCCGAGATCATTCTATCTGAGCACGGCAGAAAGCAAACGCCAAAAATTGAGGATTCGAGGCGAAAAAGGTTGTGTTGGCAAGCAGGCTCGCCGACAAAAACTGAAAAGGATGCGGCCCTGCGGGCTCTGCCGGCTGGTGCGGCCAAAAATCGATCCTGCTGGAAATTTTTCGATCACTCCAAATATGGAGTATAATTATTCCATTATTGGAGGCTCGTACGGCTGCCGCTAATTCCATTCCGCAAATCGCAGGCTACCGGTTCGATGTAGCCGCCAACCTCTCCGATCGTTCCACGCGAGAGCGCCTCAGTCCGGCAGGCATTAAAGCCTTCCTGCGCATCGCGCAGAAGTGGGGCGTCAAGGACGAAGATGCGCGCACGCTGCTCGGCGGCATCTCGTCCGGCTCGTTTTACGCGTTGAAAAAAGCGCCCGCCCGGCGCACGCTCGATCAGGATGTGCTGACCCGCATCTCGCTTCTGATCGGAATCTTCAAGGCTCTCAACATCCTCTATAGCGAGCGCCTGGCCGATGCGTGGATGACGCTTCCCAACAGCAATCCAATGTTTCGCGGAACAACGCCGCTCCAATACATTCTCCGCCTGGGGCAGCCGGGGATGATGGAAGTGCGGCAGATGCTGGACGCGCGGCGTGGCGGACAATGAATCCGCCGGTACGCGAGTGCTCCTTCTCCGGCGCTCACCGTCTCATCCCCTCCAAATACAGCACTGAAGGGACAGTGCTTGCAGAACTCGCTGACAATGAAAGGGAAGTGCAGGAACTGGTTGAACTGGACGGCGCAACCAACGCCCGGCTGCTCGGCGAGGAAGGCCTGCTGCCGGGTATCGGCGTGCACGAGCTACTCTACGGGGTCGCCTACAGTCAGATCGTGAACGCGTCCTTCACTCACGCCGCTCCACAGGGCGGCCGATTCAACAACAACCGCCGCGGCGCATGGTATGCGGGGCTCGAACGCGAAACCTCCATCGCCGAAGTCGCCTTTCACAAGCTCGAGCAACTCCGTGAAGTCGACTGGAAGTTTGAAGAAGTTTCAACCTGCGACGACTACCTCGCAGACTTCGCTGCCGAGTTTCACGATCTGCGCGGCGTCTCGTCCAGCTTTCGCAAGTACCTGAAGCCCAGTCCCATTCCTGAGTGCTATCGGGAACCGCAGCAGCTCGCCGCAAAGTTGCTTGAGCGCGGATCGAATGGCATCGTTTATCCCAGCGTCCGCCGCCAAGGCGGAACCTGCATTGCCTGCTTCCGGCCCGTGCTGGTTTATCACGTGCGCCTGTCCGCTCGCCTTGAATTCAGCCTTCAGGCCGGAAAAGTCTTCACTGTCGATCAGGTTCGCGAAGTAAAGCCGTCAACCCATCGGCGCGGCGCGAAAAGGCGCTAAGAATCCGCTCGTGCCGGCGCACTCGGCCCTGTCTGCCTGGCCAGGGCCACAATCACCACCGCCGACAAGGCGAGCATTCCGCCAACTGTATACAAGCCGGCGGAATAGCTTCCCAACTTGTCCTTTAGCCAGCCAATCAACAGCGGTCCGGCGAACCCGCCCAGGTTGCCCATCGAGTTGATGAGCGCAATTCCAGCTGCAGCGCTGGCTCCGGAGAGGAACATGCTCGGCATGGCCCATACGGGGCCCTTGGCAGAGTTGACGCCCATATTCACGATGGTGAGCGCCAGAATCACGCCCAATGCTCCGGCCGAGTTTCCGGCCCACACAAATCCGAGGCAAGCGGCCAGGCAAGGAATTGCCACATGCCATGTCCGTTCCAGCGTAAGGTCGGAGTGGCGCGCCCAAAGGATCATGGCTGCAACGGCCACAAAGCTCGGCGCCGAGTTGAGCCACCCGATGGTCATTGCCGAATAGCCGAACTGCCTGAGGATCAGCGGCGACCACAGTCCCAACGCATACAAACCCGCCGAAGTGCCGGAATACACCAGCGCCAGCGCCAATACGCGCGGATCGCGGAGAGCCGCCCACACTTCCCCGCCCTTTGCTTTGCGCTTGCCGGCGTGCATGCTGCTCTCCAGACGCTCGGCCTCCAGAGTGGAAGCCAGCCACGCGCGCTCCTCGTCATCCAGCCACTTCGCGTCTTCCGGTTTGTCCGTCAACACCTTGAGAGTGAGGAAGCCGAGCGCGATGGCCGGCAGCGCTTCGATAATGTAGAGCCACTGCCAGTTCATCAGCCCGAGAAACTTTGGCAGTTCCATCAGCGCGCCTGAAATCGGCGAGCCAATTGCGGTGGATAGCGGCGCGGCCGCCATGAATGCGGCAATGGCCTGTGCCCGGTGCCGCGCAGGGAACCAGAGGCTCAAATACAACAAGGTGCCGGGAAAAAATCCCGACTCCGCGAGTCCGAGCAGAAAGCGCAGCGCATAAAAACTGTGCGGCCCGACGACGAATGCCGATGCGACCGACACGAATCCCCACGCCACAACCACCTGCGCGATCCACACCCGTGCGCCCACCCGCAGCATGATCAGATTCGAAGGTACCTGAAACAGAATGTAGCCGAGAAAAAATACTCCCCCGCCGAAGCCGAAGGCCGAGGGAGTGAGGCCGATCGCCTTGTTCATGCTGAAGGCTGCAAACCCTACGTTCACGCGATCAAGGAAGCTGACAAAGTACAGCACCATGACGAACGGAAGAATGCGCCGCTGCAGCCTGCGCACAACGCGGGTTTCGATTTCAGACATCGCTGCAGGTAGGTTCACGCAGTCGCCAACGGCCTCTTGGCCGTTGCTGCAATCTCCGCACAAACGGCCGCGGTGACATCGGCTGTCATGGCCGTGCCGCCCAGGTCGCGCGTGTGCAGCTTCTCGTTCGCGGTCACGTGCTCGATGGCCTGCATCAACCGCTGTGCGGCCTCTTTCTCGCCCAGGTGCTCGAGCATCATCACCACTGTCCAGAACGTGCCCACGGGGTTAGCCACGCCCTTGCCCATGATGTCGAAGGCCGACCCGTGGATGGGCTCAAACATCGATGGATACAGGCGCTCCGGGTTGATGTTCGCAGTGGGGCCAATGCCCAGGCTGCCGGCCAGCGCCGCCGCGAGATCGCTCAAAATATCGGCGTGCAGATTCGTGGCCAGAATTGTATCCAGCGATGCCGGCCGATTCACCATGCGAGCCGTGGCAGCGTCCACCATCTCCTTGTCCCACTTCACGTCGGGAAATTCCTTTGCAACCTGGTTCGCAACTTCGTCCCACATCACCATGGCGTGGCGCTGCGCATTGCTCTTGGTAACCAGCGTGAGGAGTTTGCGCGGCCGCGATTGCGCCAGCTTGAACCCGAAGCGCTGAATCCGCTCCACGCCTGCACGCGTCATTACCGACAAATCTGTCGCCACTTCGATCGGGAATCCCTGGTGCACCCGGCCGCCCGCGCCGGAATATTCGCCCTCGGAGTTTTCGCGCACGATCACCCAGTTCAAATCTTCGGCTTTGCAGCGCTTCAGCGGAGCATCAATGCCGGGCAGAATTCTAGTGGGGCGCACGTTGGCGTATTGGTCCAGGCCCTGGCAAATTTTCAGCCGCAGCCCCCACAGCGTAATGTGGTCGGGAATATCCGGGTCTCCTGCCGATCCAAACAGAATCGCATCCTTGCTTTTGAGCGCTTCGAGCCCATTGGCCGGCATCATCTCGCCATGCTTGCGGTAGTAATCCCCGCCCCACTCGAAGTTTTCGAACTCAAATTTGAAATCGCTCTCCGCCGCCGCCAGCGCTTCCAGAACCTGCCGCCCTGCCGGCACAACTTCCTTGCCAATGCCATCTCCCGGAACCAGCGCAATCCGATATGACTTCATTTCGCAACTCCTCATTCAAACGGACGCACCCAAGACGGGTTGTCCTACCAGCATGCCAATTCTACCTGCACCGTGCCTGAATCGATCAACTGATCACCCTATCGGTACTGCCCCGGTTCGAGAGAGCGCTTCCTCCAGGAGTAGATTGGTGCGCGAAAATCCACTCCTGGCAGCCCGCGTTGATTATGGCCGTTTTGTGCGTGAGTTGAAAACCCCCGGCCTCCCGCGAAACCAGTTTCCCTTGCACTCATCGCCGCGCCAGGCTCTTCACCAGGGGCACGGGCGTTTCTGCGGCGGCCATCAGATGCACCGGGCCTGTGTCTGCAATCGCAGGAGAGAAGCGCACCCACTTCTCCTCCTGGTAGACCTGTGGTAGCGTTGCCTGCTGACCGCTCAGCTTCACTGTTTCGTGAATCCATGAGTTCTCCGGAATTGTTCTAACCCATTTGCCTCGCGGCAGGCCCCAGCACCCGTTTTTCCTTCGCGGAAAGTATTCAAGCAACCACCAGCGACCATAGAGCGATTTATGAAGAATTCCGTGCGGATCGGGCGGTACATACTGAGGAAGAAAGGTAGGCGGAGTCTCCCGTCCGAGCACGACATCCGCGCGGCGGCTGTCCACCAGCAGTCCCTGCTTCACTGCTTCCACCAGCATCCACTCGAAAGCAATCTTTGAAAGCCCCGCTGTCTTCTCGACGTAACTTCCCCCAATGTCAGAGTGCACGCCCGTGAACCACACCTGCCGGATATCCTGACCTGCGTAGCCGTTTGTGGCGGGCAACGACGGCCCCCACAGGTTGTCCTGGTAGCAGCAGCGGCGCTCGTGGATTGAGACCGCGTGACGTCCGACGCGGATGATCGGGTTCTGGCCGTTGAAGCGCAGTTCGATCGGATCATTGATCCAACCATAAGAACCTACGGTGTCCCAAACGCCGCAGAAGTGCACCTCAACCTCGCGCGAAAACGCATACTTGAACGCGTCTTCGGCCTTGAAGGTCGTCTCCTGCCCCATCGGGCTCTTCGTCATCTTTGCGTAGAGGCGCAAAATGTAGGGGATCAATTGCTCGTTGCCGGGTTCCAACAATCCATACACATGCAGCAGGCTGCCAACAGCGCGCGCCGTATAGGATCCGCGGCTGAAACCGAACAGGAAGATCCGGTCGCCATCCTTGTATGTATTCATCAGGTAGCGGTAGGCATCCCCCACATTTTCCAGCAATCCAGTGCCGAAGGCGAGACCCTTCAGTTGCGACCATTTCTTAGTCAGGGGCCCAATGGCATTGGGCGATCCAAGGGTGCCGACACCCGGATGGTAATAGGCAATCTGGGCCGTGCTAATGAGGAGTGTGTTGTACAGCTTGACGACGTTTGAGTCTGTCTCCGGCTCGTCAAAGTCATTTCCGGTACCGTCGCAACAAATCACGATGTTCTTGGACATGGACGCTCCACTTGCCGGGGTTCATCGATACTGGCTACACCCCAGGGTTCACTCAAGGAGACCGAAAGCATAGCAGGTTTAGCGTCTATTGTAGCCACGGTTTAGCCCCGACATTGACCTCCGAGTGCGGGTTTTAGCCCGCTCCTGGGCCGCCATAAAATACCGTAATAAGAGACACCCGCCCGCCCTGTGACCCAAGGCACAGGCGCTCGCAGGTGGCCGGGCGACAATAGTTTCGTAAGGCTCGCCAGCCCCCGGCTGCGCGCCCAGGAGAACTTTCACATGAGCGACCTAGCAACTCTGGCTGAAGCCGTAGCCGTTGACCCGCTGGTTGGCCATCCAGCCGACTACCACGTCTTTCACAAGTTCATCGAGCGCTGCAAGCAACTGCCGGCCATTACCACCGCCGTTGTGTGGCCACTTTCTGAAGTAGCCCTCAAGGGCACCATCGAAGCCGCCATCGAGGGCCTCATCGAGCCTACCCTCATCGGTCCTGAGGCCGCCATGAAGGCCCTGGCCGCCAAGATGGGCGTCGACATCAGCGCTTATCCCATCCTCGATGCCGACACTGAGAGCAAGGCCGCGGAAATCGGCGTGGCAATCTGCCGTTCCGGCGCAGCCCAGGCCATGATGAAGGGCAGCTTGCACACCGACGAGCTGATGAAGGCCGCCATGCAGCGGGACACCGGCCTGCGCACCTCCCGCCGCATCAGCCATGTTTTCATCATGGATACGCCGGCTTATGCGCGCACCCTGCTGATCACCGACGCGGCCATCAACATCGTCCCCGAGTTGGAAGACAAGATTCACATTGTGCAGAACGCGATTGACCTGGCCCACGCCCTCGGCATTCCGGAGCCCAAGGTTGCGTTGCTGTCCGCGGTCGAGACGGTGAACCCCAAGATCAAGTCAACGCTCGACGCTGCAGCCCTTTGCAAGATGGCAGACCGCGGCCAGATCACCGGCGGCATTCTCGATGGTCCGCTCGCCTTCGACAATGCAGTCTCGGCGGAGTCAGCCAAGACCAAAGGGATCAACTCGCCGGTCGCCGGCCGTGCCGACATNNAGATCACCGGCGGCATTCTCGACGGACCGCTTGCATTTGATACCGCCGTCAGCGTAAAGGCCGCCGCCATCAAGAAGCTGGTCTCGCCGGTTACCGGCCAGGCCGACATTCTTGTGGTTCCGGACCTCGAGAGCGGAAACATGCTTGCCAAGCAGCTCGAATACCTGGGCGGTGCGCAACTGGCCGGCATCGTCCTTGGCGCCCGCGTGCCCACTATCCTTACCAGCCGTGCAGATTCAGCCGAGACGCGCCTCACCAGCTGCGCCGTCGCCGTGCTGCTCCNNCATCTCCTCCGATGGCGCCCGTTTCTGTTTGCGTTTTTCACAAATCCGTTGCCGCCGTGCTTGCATCCAACTCCATGCACGGGGAACATGCGCAGGCGGTCCATTTCGGACGTCCCGATGGCCCTCCCCGGCCAAGGAGTTTAACTATGCCCAATCATGTTCATGAAAAAGAAACCAAAGCCGCAAGGCTTCAGGTTCCAGACGGCTTTTCTCCGGAAAACGTCAAGAACCTCTCCAGCGTCCTGAATGCACTGCTTGCCGATGCTTTCGCCCTTTACCTCAAAACCAAGAACTTCCACTGGCACANNAACGCGCTTGTTGCCGACGCCTTTGTCCTCTATCTCAAGACCAAGAACTTCCACTGGCACATGAGCGGCCAGCACTTCCGCGATTACCACCTGCTCCTCGACGAGCAGGCCACCCAAATCTTCGCCATCACCGACGACATCGCCGAGCGCGTCCGCAAGGTTGGCGGCACCACCCTTCATTCCATCGGACACATTTCGCGGCTGCAGCGCATCGCGGACAACGATGAGGAGTTCGTGGGTCCCACCGAAATGCTCAAGGAACTCCACGCCGACAACAAGGCCCTGGTCGAGAGCCTGCGAGCGGCGCACGAAGTCACCAGCAAGGCCAATGAATACGCCACTACCAGCATGATCGAAATTTGGATCGACGAGGCCGAAAGGCGCGCGTGGTTCCTGTTTGAAGCCACGCGATAAGCCGCGTTCACAAGCCGATCGATTTCATAACGGACGCCGTTTCGTTCCCTCCGGGGTCGCGAGACGGCGTCTGTGTTCATTTTTGAGCATTTTTGTCCACGCGCCTCTTTCTGCGAAACTCAACTCATGCGTCCTGTTCTTCCGGCCCTCATCTTTGACCTTGACGGAACCCTCACCGACTCCAAACCCGGCATTCTCGGCTGCCTGCGTAAAGTTCTCGACGCCCGCGCCATGGGCGACCAGGGAACACTCGATCGCTTCATCGGACCTCCGGTAGAAGAGTGGGTCGTTGAACTGCTCCCGGACGGGACCGTGGACGAGCAAGCCGCACTGGCCCGCGACTACCGCGCCTGCTACGACCGCGAAGGCTGGCGGAACAACTCGGTCTTTCCCGGTGTGCGCGAGATGCTGGTGCAGCTTCATCAGCAGGGATTCCAGCTCTACGTGTGCACCTCAAAACAGCAGCACTTTGCCGTCCGAATTCTTGACGCTTTCGAGATGTCAGGTTTCTTTACCGCGATATACGGCGACAAGACGGAATACGCAAGCCACAGCAAGGTTGACCTGCTGGCCAATGTCCTGCGCGAGCAAGCTCTCAGCCCCGGGTCCTCCTGGATGATCGGGGATCGCAGTTACGACATCGACGCGGCTCACGCCAACCAACTCCGCTGCCTTGCCGCCGGCTGGGGCTACGGTACGCCGGCAGAGTGCGCGCAGGCCGATGCGGTGGCTCCCACACCCGCCGATGTCCAGTCCCTGTTGCTTGGCTAGAATCCTTCAGCCCTCCACTAAGCTGTTGACTCGCTTATCAAATTGAGAGATTTGCGCTTGCCTTCTTGTGTCTGAGGGCTGACCTTTTGCGCGTCTTGCCAGCTTCCATGTGGCCGCACCCATCGCTTAGTGCGGCGCGGTCCGAGGCCTGTGGAAAACGAGTCATAATTTAACACAAAAGTAATATACTCGCTTATAGAGGCATGTAAGTCATTGAAAAATTAGAGATAGAAAAATATAGTTGACTATCGTATAAAAAGCGCGGTATGATGGAGTCGGTCACAATCATCCCCAAGGAGGTAAATAATGCGCCATATGCTTGCCAGCACGCTCATGCTTTCGTCAATTCTCTTCCCGGTAGCGGCAAACGCCACCTCGTCTCACGACGATGTCGCTGCTTCAACCCCTAACCTCCGCGTAAGCACCGGAGTCACTGCCCCTGTCCTCACCCAGCCGCTCAGCATTGAACTCCCCGATGGCCTGGCCAAGACATTCGTTTCCACGGATACCCAGGTCGGTCTCTCACTCACCGTCGACAGCAACGGCCGCGCCCAGGACATCAAGGTCGTCAAGCCGTCCAACCCTTACTGGGATGCGCGCGTCGTTGACGCAATCCAGAGGTCTCACTTCCGTCCCGGCAAGGTGGACGATACGCCAACCCCCGTGGAATTGAACCTCACCGTTGACATCGCACACTAAACCCGAGCCCGCCCCCAAAAACCAGCCGGATGACTCAACCGTCTCCGTCTCCTAACGATTGCGACCCAACAAGTGAACCACCCTTGATGCAGTTTTAGTGCACCAAGGGTGGTTCGCTTTTGCATCCCAAAGAGACTGGCTTCCTAACCCGCCGGCGGTCGCAGTCCTGATTCCTTCACTCCTTCACAAACGCCACTACCATCGGCCCCATATCGCTGGTGCACTGTTGCGGCGCCAGGTGTCCACACCCGTTAAACACATCCAACTCCGACTGAGGAATCAGCTGGTGCATCTTCTGGCCCAGCTCCAGCGGCGTGATCCGGTCCTCCTTGCCCCACAGAATCAGCACCGGCATCTGCAGCTTCGGCAACAGGTCGTCGGTTACGTCCTTGCCGGTGAGCATCGTATCCAGCGCCCGCTTGATTACCCAGGACCGCCTCGCGGTAACGCGTAAGATATCCTGCGCAACGAATCCGGGAATCCGGGGTGGATGCGGCATCAGCAGCGCTTCCAACTGGGCAAGTTGCGCCGGCGTTTTCGACATGAACAGGTCCGTATTCCAGTCCGGCTCCTTGTAAATGCCCGCCGCGTCAATCAACATCAGCCGCCTGACCCGTTCAGGGTGTGTACTTGCGACAATCTGCACGATCCAGCCGCCCATCGACCAGCCGCCCAGGTTCACCTGCTTCAATCCCAGAGCATCAAAAAAGCCCATCAGCACGTCAGCCTCATCGCGCACTGAATACGAGAAGTCGGCGGGCTTTTCGCTGCGTCCATATCCAAGCAAATCCGGCATGTAGACCCGAAATCCAGCGCTGACAAAATACGGCGCCAGGTTGCGCCAGTCTTCAGCGCGGCCTCCCAGCCCATGCACCAGCACCACCACCGGCCCACTCGCAGGACCCGCGGCTTCGTAGTGCATGCGGTGGCCTCCAACTACTACGGAGCGGCTCTCGTATCCGGCGAGTTCCTCACGCAAATACATCATGCCATTGAAGTAACTCACCGGTCGCAACCAGAACCCAATGCCGGCAGCCAGCGCCAACGTCCACAGCGCGCAACCGAACAAAAGCGATTTCCTGGTCAGCTTCATCATTCCCCGCTTCCTCCGGACGCCAACGCCCGTGCCCTCTGCCAGCCCATCTCGATCACCCGCACNNGCGCTCCACCCAACGCACCGCATCGGCGTCTGAGGCGGCCTGCAAAGATCCACCCGTCACGCGGCAAAGGTAGTCGGCAATCACGTAATGGTAGCGAACTCTTTTGCCCTCCCCGTGAATCCGGTCAAGCAACTCAACCAGTTCAACCGGTTCGACCATAAGCCCCGTCTCCTCCAGCACCTCGCGAATCACCCCGCCAGTAAGCGACTCGCCCAGTTCCAGCAGGCCCCCCGGCAGCGACCATTGGCCCTTCAGCGGCTCGGTCCCGCGCCGTACCAGCAGCACCCGGCCCTCTTCCACGATCACCGCGCCCACTCCCACCAGAGGCGCCACAGGAAACTCTCTCTGCATTTTCTTCCTCAACCTGTAAACCTCTCTACGATAGCGCTTCCGCCGGCCCTCTCCGCAATACGGGATCAAGTGCGAATCTCTGTCACGCAGCTATCATCAAACCAACAGAAGTGGAAATTCGGGAGAAAGACATGTCGGAATTCACACTGCAAATTGATGGAATGCACTGCGGCTCCTGCGTTCGCCGCGTAAGCCAGGCCCTTGCGTCTGTTGATGGGGCCGTCGTCAATGAGGTTCGCATAGGAGCGGCGCGGCTGACTTCCGCTGCGGAACCCGCGCCCGTCGACCTTGCCATTGCTGCGCTCGCCAAGGCCGGCTACACAGCGCATCGGGAACAGTAATTGGCGGCGCCCGCAACAGAATCGCTCACGCTTCCCGTACTGGGGATGACGTGTGCGTCCTGCCAGCATCACGTGGAAGAAGCTCTGCGCGCGACCGCTGGAGTCGAGTCCGCTCACGTGGATCTAATGGCCCACCGCGCCAGCGTGGTGTTCGATCCGGCCATGGCAGCGCCCGAGCAACTGGTTGAGGCCATTCGCGGCGCCGGTTACGACGCAGTTCTTCCTCGTCCCAGCGATTCTGCCGGCGCACAAGATCAGGACCACGCAGACGAGTCCGCGCGCAAAGCCTGGGTTACGCTCGCTGCCGGCGCCGCGGCCATGTTGCTGGCCATGCCGCTCGGTTCGCAAATGGGTGCATTGGACCATGCTTTGATGCGTCTCTTTCCCTGGCTCTACGCGTTGCCGACGAGCCCACTGCGCTGGTTTCTGCTCGTTCTTACTGCGTTCGTCGTAGTCTGGGCCGGCCGCGGCATTTATCTGAGCGCCATCCGCGCACTGCGCCACGGAACCACAAACTGAACACGCTGGTCGGCCTGGGCACCAGTGTTGCTTTCCTTTACTCCGCCTATGCCACAGTGTGGCCTGCAAGCGGCCGCGATGTTTACTTTGACGCGGTTCTGCTGATTATCGGTTTTCTCTTGATGGGAAAAGCTCTTGAAGCGCGCGCCAAACGCCGTGCCCTGGCCGCGCTCGACTCGCTCTCGCGGCTGCGCCCTGTGACTGCCCGCCGCATTGTGGACGGTATTGAAGCCGTTGTGCCGCTGGAGGAGATCCAACCCGGCGACCATGTCCTGGTTTTGCCCGGCGAGCGCTTTCCGGTGGACGCCACAATCGTGGAAGGCCGCACCACCGTGGACGAAGCAATGCTTACCGGTGAGGCGACGCCACTGCCGCGCGAACCAGGCGGCCGTGTGCTGGCAGGCTCGCTCAACTACGACGGCGCCGTGGTGTGCAAGGCGGAGTCGCTGGGCGAAGCGACGGTGCTGGCGCAAATCACGCGCATGGTGGAGCAGGCGCAGGGTTCGCGCGCACCCATGGAGCGGCTGGCCGATCGCGCCAGTTCCATCTTTGTCCCCGTAGTTCTAGGCTTGGCGCTGCTGACCTTTGCGGCCTGGCTCATCGCCACTCATTCGCTTCCGCTGGCGCTGGCCACTACCGTTGCCGTGCTGGTTATCGCTTGCCCCTGCGCCATGGGGCTGGCCGTGCCCGCTGCGCTCACCGTTGCCGTGGGCCGAGGCGCGCAACTCGGCGTGCTTTTCAAGGGAGGGGAGGCGCTGGAGCGCCTAGCTCACCTGGACGCGATCGTTCTCGACAAGACCGGAACGCTGACCGTGGGCAGGCCGGTGCTGGCCGCGGTTCATTCGCTTGCCGGCCACGAGGAAAACGATCTGCTGCGCATGGCTGCTGCAGCCGAGGAGCGATCGAATCATCCACTTGCGCACGCGATCGTCGATTTTTCGCGCGGCCTCGGCCTGCAATGGAATCCCGCTGAAGACGTGCAGATTCTTCCCGGCCGCGGCCTCACCGCCAGGGTCGAGGAAAACGATTGCATGCTCGGCAATGAAGCACTCTTTCAGGAGTTTTTGATCCCGCTGCCGGAAAACATCACGCCGCCGGAGCCTGGAGTTACGCGGCTTTGGATGGCGCTGGACAAAGTGCCTGCCGGTTATTTCGATGCGCGCGACGCTCTGCGCCCCGATGCGGCCGAGGCAATCGCCGCGCTGCGCCAGGCCGGCCTGCGCGTACTCATGCTTACCGGCGACTCCCAGGTTGCAGCGCTGCCAATTGCGAATCAGGCCGGTATCAGCGAAGTCGAAGCCGGGCTCGATCCAGCAGGCAAGCTGGCCCGCATTCGTGCTCTGCAAAAATCTGGATTGCGCGTGGCCATGGTGGGCGACGGCATCAACGACGCCGCATCGCTGGCGCAGGCCGACGCCGGCATCGCCATGGGCACGGGGGCCGACCTGGCCCAGGAGGCCGGCGACGTGCTGCTGCTGCGCACCCAGCCCTCCGCCATTCCCGCGGCTCTTGGCCTGGCTCGGCAAACCCTGCGCATCATGCGCCAGAACCTTGGCTGGGCCGTGGGCTACAACCTGCTCGGCATTCCACTAGCCGCCGGGCTGCTTTATCCCGCATTCCATATCCTGCTCACACCCTGGCTGGCCGCAGCCGCAATGGCCCTCAGCTCCGTCTGCGTGCTAGGTAACAGTTTGAGGCTGCGTGGTTGGCAGCCCGCACTGGCGACGTCAACACGGTAAACTAACGCCAGAGTCTGCTTGTGCGCATCCTGACCCGCTACATTCTCGGTGAAATTCTCTCCCACACGCTCATTGGCTGCGCGCTCTTCACCTTCATTCTGTTCATGCCGTACCTGCCGCACGTTCTGGAGATGGTGGTTCGCAACAGCTCCACATTCTCGAACGCGGCGGAGATATTCCTCTTCACGCTGCCCAATCTGTTCCGGGTGACGATTCCCATGTCGGTCCTGGTGGGCGTGCTGCTGGGGCTCAGCCGGCTCGCAGCCGACAGCGAAATCATCGCCATGCGCGCCTCCGGCCTCGGCATCGGCTATTTTGTGCGTGTTTCGGCCATCGTGGCCGTCGGCGGCACTTTGGCGGGTCTTGCCAACTCGCTCTATCTGGCCCCCAGGGCCAACCGGGCCATTCTGGACATGGAGCAGGCGCTTGAGACTTCGCAGGCCTCTTACCAGATTCAGCCGCGCGTCTTTTACGAAGACTTCAAAAACTTCATTCTCTATGTGCAGAACGTACGCTCCGGAACCGGTGCATCCAATTGGGACCAGGTGTTCATGGCCGACGTCAGCGATCCCGCTGCGCCGCGCATTACCACCGCCGCCTCGGCCACCGTGGTCAGTGACTCGACACAAGTGTTGCTGATGCGCTTGCGCAACGGTGCACAGCACGACACGGTCGCAGACCAGCCCGATCAGTACAATATCCGCGCATTTACCACGACAGATCGCCCGCTGGAACTGAGCGCGCAGAGCGACGTGCATCTGGGCCGCAGGGACACTGCCATCTACGCTCTGCCCATGGGCGCATTGCTCGAGCGCGTGCGCGGCCCCGACCCCAAGCCATACCTCATCGAGCTGAACAACCGCTTTGCTTTTCCAATCGCTTGCCTGGTGCTCATGCTGGTGGGCGTTCCGTTGGGCGTGGCTTCGCGGCGCGGCGGCAAAAGCTCCGGTTTTGTCTACACTATTCTGCTGGTATTTCTTTACTACTTTCTCTCTGCAACCGGCACTGCCCTGGGGCGCCAGAACAAACTCCCCGTATTCCTTGCTGTCTGGTCGGCGAACATTCTCTTTGCCGGCGCAGGTGTTTTCCTGCTGTGGCAGATGGCCAGTGGCGGGCGCATTCTGAACGCCATCATGACCTGGGCGGCGCGCACACCTAAGCCAGAAGCCAATGGTGCCGCGCGGCACAACGGTGTCTCGCTCACCGGCCTTCTGGACAAACTGCCGCGCCGGCCCAAGCGCGCCAAATCCCGTAACGCCTTTCCGCGCATCCTGGACGAGTACGTCGTTCGCGAGTTTCTCAATACCTTCCTGCTGGTGCTCACCGGCTTTGTCCTGCTCATGCTGGTGTTTACCTTCTTCGACCTGGTCGGCGACATTCTGCGCAATCACATTCCGCTTGCCACGGTGGGCGCTTATCTGGTCAACCTGACTCCCGATATGCTTTACCAGATCGCCCCTCTGGCCGTGTTGATTGCCGCGCTTGTCACCTTCGGCGTGCTCAACCGCAACAGCGAGATCATTGCCATGAAGGCCACCGGCATCAGCCTTTATCGGCTGGTGATTCCCATCGTCTCCATCGCCGCCATCTTGTCAGTAAGCCTTTTCCTTTTCGACCAGTACTATCTGCCCCAGGCGAACCGCAGGCAGGAGGCATTGCGAAATACCATCAAGGGCAGGCCGCCGCAGACCGTTCTGCACCCCGAGCGCAACTGGATNNGGCCGCATCTTCTACTACCAGTTCTTCGATCCCGACCACAAGGAGTTCGCGAATCTCTCCATCTTCGAATTCGATCCTTCCACATTTCAACTCACGCGGCGCATCTTCGCGGCCCGCGTCTACAGGGATACGGATAGCAGCACCTGGAACTTCCAGAGCGGCTGGGTACGCGACATGAACGGTGCCGAACCCACCGCGTTTCGCGAGTTCAGCCAGACCACGTTCTCTGAGATTCACGAAGATCCGGGGTACTTCACAAAAGAAAATCTGCAATCGCAGGAGATGAACTTCAGCCAGCTCGACGGCTACATTCGCGACCTGCGCCAAAGCGGCTTTGACACCATGCGTCTCCGCGTCGCGCTGTGGCACAAGCTCGCCTACCCGCTGATCGCCATCGTCATGGCGGTGCTGGCCATACCCTTTGCGCTCTCCATGGGCCGCCGCGGCTCGCTTACCGCCATTGCCATGGCCATTGCCGTGGCCCTCGCGTACTGGGTGGTCGATGGCCTGTTCGGCGCCATGGGCAACGTGAATTATCTGCCCGCCGCCCTCGCCGCCTGGTCCTCCGACATCCTTTTTGCGCTGGTTGGCGGGTACCTTCTGCTGCGTACGCCCACATAAACTGGCACCCCGCCCGCACCCTCTCCCCGATACAATGGAATTATGTTTCGCGATCTGGCCCCCCTCTTTGGGTACATGCGCCGCTACCGCTGGGGATACCTGTGGGGCACGCTCTCCTGCGTGGCCACAAATACAGTTGCGGTCCAGTTTCCCAGGGTTCTGGGAAAGGCCGTCGACGTCCTGAAAAGCGGAACCACGCGCGAAAAGATTCTCTTCTACGCCGGGCTGCTGGTCGCCATCTCTATGGCCAAAGGTGTTTTCCTTTACGCGCAGCGCTGGATTCTCATCGGCATCTCGCGCGACATCGAATTAGACCTGCGCAACGACCTCTTCCGCAAGCTGGAGGAGCAGGACTCAGGCTTCTATCAACGCTACCGCACCGGCGACATCATGGCCCGCATGACGAACGACCTGAATGCGGTGCGCATGTTGCTCGGCCCAGCCCTCATGTACAGCGCCAACACGCTTTTCTTCACCGTGGGCGCACTTTTCTTCCTGCTGCGCATCAGCCCGTATCTGACGCTTGTGGCCCTGGCCCCCATGCCATTGGCCAGCATTCTTGTCCAGTACTTCGGCAATCGGATTCACACCCGCTTCGAGCGAATCCAGGCCAGCTTCTCCGACATCTCTTCGCAGGCTCAGGAAAACTACTCCGGCGCGCGGTTGGTGCGCGCGTTTGCGCGCGAAGAGTCAGAGATCAATCTGTTCGAGCGGCTCAACCGCGAGTACATCCGCCGCGCACTGCGCCTCGTCCAGCTCATGGGCATGCTGTGGCCCACGCTCGAATTCGTTCTCGGCGTCTCCATGATCATCACGCTGCTTGCCGGCGGCCACCTGGTCATTGCTCATCGCATCTCCGTGGGAGATTTCGTCGAGTTCAATGTGTACATGATCATGCTCATCTGGCCCATCATCGCCGTGGGCTGGGTCATCAATATCTTCCAGCGCGGAACTGCCTCGGTAACGCGCGTCGACGAATTGCTCAAAGCCGAACCTGCCATCGACGACCGCTCCGCTGATCCCGGGATTGCCGCCGACACCGTGCTCAAGGGCGAGATCGAATTCCGCAACCTGAACTTCAACTATGGCGACACGGCGGTCCTGCATGAAATCTCACTGCGCATCCCCGCGGGTTCCAGCCTGGCTATCGTCGGCCCCACCGGCTGTGGAAAATCCACGCTGGTCAGCCTGATCTCGCGTCTCTATGAGGCTCCCGAAGGGGAACTGCTCATCGACGGCCGGCCGGTGCGCGAATATCCGCTGGCTGTGCTGCGGCGGAACATCGGCATGGTGAGCCAGGAGACTTTTCTGTTCAGCGAAACGATCCGCGAGAACCTGGCCTTCGGAGCGCCGAATGCCAGCACCGAAGAGCTGCTGGAAGCCGCCGAGGCCGCACATATCCGCAGGGAGTTCGAGGAGTTTCCGCAAGGCTTTCAGACCATCGTCGGCGAACGCGGCGTCACGCTGTCTGGCGGACAGAAACAACGTTGCGCAATCGCACGTGCACTGGTGCGCAGGCCTGCCATTCTCATCCTCGACGATGCGCTGGCCAGCGTGGACACCTACACCGAAGAGCGCATCCTTGGCGGGTTGCGTACCTATACCGCAACGTCCACTACCATCCTCATCTCACACCGCGTCTCAACCGTGCGCAATGCCGATCAGATCGCCGTGCTTGATCACGGCAGGGTTGTGGAGTTGGGAAGGCACGACGAGCTGCTCGCCCTTGATGGATACTATGCCGGCCTTTATCAGAAGCAGCAGCTCGAAGAAGAACTCACCGTCGCCGGATGACAAAGACAGGGAATAGGGACTAGGGACTAGCACAGCCGGTTCAGAAGCTCATCCATGGGAATTAATTTTCGCGCAACCAATGAGTTTGCGAGAATGCGAAGTAGCAAGGCTTGAGTCTCAAAGAATGTCACTCGCAAAATTAATTCTCTATTCTCTATTCTCTATTCTCTATTCTCTATTCCCTGTCTTTCACGCGTTCCACCTGGAGCCAGCCGCTGATTCCATCCCGTAGTCCGCGGTTTCGATTCCCGAATGCATGTGTGCAGATGAAAAGCCGGCTATCTGCGGTGGAGCTGGATTGACCTCAGGGTCTTTTGCCACCTGGCGCCACGCGCCACGCACATTTCGCACACAGGCGATTACCTGCTCGAATTTCTGCTTGGAGTTCGCCTGCGATCCCTGAAGCATGAGCGCAAAAATAGCTACGTAGAACTCCGCCAGCGCCTTCGCCGGCTCTCCTCCGATATCCATCTTCAGCGTCGCCTGCAGGTGAATCACGATGTCCATCGCACGCTTGACTGCGTTTCGCCGCTGACCTGTATCTCCGCATTCCACCGCGTCGATCGCATGATTCATGAAACGAATGATGCCATCGTAGAGAGCCACCGTGAGATCCACGGCTGATGCTCCTTCAAACGCTCGGGCCTGGTACGGGTTCATGCTGATGCTCCTTATCCGTTCTGGTTGGAGTTGTACCCGGTGATCGCGCTGTACATTTCATTAACCTGCTGGATCATTTGGGGTATTGACTGCAGAGTCTGGTTGGCCGAGTTCAGTTCCGTGGTCAAGGCGGCTTTTTGCGTAGCGATCAGGGCTTCCTGTTTGGTGACGTTGTCATTCAGAGTTGACTCCTGGCTGCTGTCTTCGCTCAAGGCCAGGCTGATCGCTCCTCCCGAGGTGCTACTGTTACCGAGACCGTCCAACGTACCGGTGAAGGCCGAGCCAAAGCTGCCCGTGTCCTGGAACAACGAAACGACCTGATCGAAGTTGCTGTTCAGAGCACTGCTCAACGTGTCGGCATCGAGACTGATGGTTCCATCGGCACTTGCGTTCGCTGTAATGCCGAGTGAGATGAGCGAATTGATCGTGTTGGAGCCGAACGATGAGCTTACGGCCGACAGCAGGCCCTGCTGCAACTGGGACAGAACCGTGGTGCCATACAGCGGTTCCGGATTGCCCGATGAATCTTTCCCTTCCTGGGCATTGATCGCCTTGATCGTGGTGTTGTAGTCAGTCACAAACGTGTTGATGGCGGTTTCGATACTGGAAGTATCGTTAGCGATGATCACCTGCACCGTCTCCGGCGCGGAACCGGAACTCGTATTGCCCGTTGAAAGCAACTGAAATGTCACCCCCGGAATGGCGTTGGTGACTGTATTTGAAGCACTGGTGAGCGTGACTCCGTCCACATTAATGGTGGCGTCAATGCCGTTCTGAATTGTTGCGAGCCCCAGCCCCGCATTTTTGTCGGCTGTAGTAGAGTCCGTCAGGGTAGTTGGACTGGTGGGGTTGCTGGTCGCATCTGCGATCGTAATCTGGCCCGCGGCTCCGTCGGTCCCACTGACCAGCGAGAGCCTCTGCGTACCGTCCGCATTTGTCAGCACACTGGCCGTTACGCCCAGGTCCGCACTATTGATCGCCGAGGAGAGTCCGGAAAGCGTTGCCGCAGCCGAACTATCGCCGACGTTGACTGTCTGCCAATCTCCAGTTCCGATCTTGAAAGTAATGCCGCCAGTAAGCGTATCCGAGGCGCCCACCGCATCGGATGCAGCGCTCGATGTCTGGGCCAGGTTCTGAACCACGATCGTATGTGTGCCGGCCACGGCTGCCGCGCTGGCCGATGACAAGGTCAGCACATTCGTATCGGAGCTCGACCCGGTCTTATACGCCATCGTGCCGCTGAAATCTGTCAGATTTTGCAGATCGGTAGAAAGGGTGGAAATCTGCGTGCCCAGGCTGGATAGCGCCGTGTCCTTGCTCTGCAACGCCGTCAACTGGGTCTTCCAGGGCGTCTCCACTGCCTGCAGATTGGTGACAATCTGGTTCACCGTAGTGGTCACATCGAAGCCCTGGCCGCTGGTGGCGGAACCGAAATTCAAACCGACAGTACCCATGCGATTCCTCCCGAGCCGTTCAAGATCAGATCAACGACCAACTGACAATGCAGAAAATTAGGAAAGTCTAAAGAAGTGCGCTCGCCATCAAAGCAGAACGGGGAAAGCTGCATTCGCGCTGCCTCCCCCGTTCCGTCGCTGTTCAACGTTTATGCTCCGCGGCTTACTGGAGCAGCTTGGTGATCAATTGCTGCGATTGGTTGGCCTGCGAGAGAGCGGCAATGCCGGTCTGGCTCAGGATCTGGAACTTCGACATGTCAGAGGTTGCCTGACCGTAATCGGTCGCCGTCACGTCATTTTCAGCGGCCAGTGTGTTGGTCGACTGAGTGGTCATGACATTCTCGACTGCCGTCAGCGTGTTGATGTTTGCGCCGATCGTGCCGCGAGCCGCAGCAACGGCTGTAATGGCAGAATTGATTGCCGTCAGGGCAGCCTGTGCGCCGGCGGTGCTGGTCAGGCCGGTTCCGGCAAGCGACAGCGCGCTGGAACTGGTCTGTACCAAATCGGAAGCGGAATTGTTGTAGGACTGTGAAATTGTGCCGTCCGATGTGAAAATGGACACACTCTGATTAGTCGCCGTGTTGGCGCCTTCCGCCTCAGTCATGGCGCCCGCGACGTTCACTGACAAACTTCCGCCGGCGATGTTGAGTTGGTTGTCGGAGACGGTAGACGTCACGCCCGCAAGACCGGCGGCGTTAATCGCTGCGGATAATTGTGAAAGGTTGCCGCCAGCTCCTGCCGCCGCGAATACGCTGTTCGTCACGGTGGAGAGATTCAGGGACGTTCCGTTCGCGCCTGTGAGCGTCAGAGCATCGCCGGCGCCGATCTTCAACAGGTCGGCGGAATTTCCCACTGTCAAACTGGGGGTTCCGCTCGCGGCTTTACTGGAGACGTTGACAGTATCCGTGAGGGACGTGACCCCCGATCCAGATTCCGTCGAGCCTGTCGCAACCATTGCCGCGGAAGCGCCCGAGAGTGTAAGAGTCAAACCACCGTTAGAGAGAACTTCGGCGGTTCCTCCGTCAACTTCCCTGGCTGCGATGGCTGCCTGCAATTGAGCAATCGTACCGCCTGCGCCCCCAGCCCCGAAAATGCCTCCGAGAGATGCCGCGGCACCAGCCGCCGTACTCGCATATGTGATGCCAGCTGCACCAGGAGTAATGATATCGTTTGCGTTCTTCACATTGAACGTGGTTCCTGTAAAGGTGGCTGCGGTCTGAGTGTTGCCGATCTGCGCGCCGCCGCTGAGTACCAGTTGGTTGCCCTGGACCGTCGCCACACTAGCCCCGAAGGCTTGGTTGATCTGGGACGCAACGTTGCTGATAGTATCAGTGGCCTTGAGTGTATATTGGCCGGCACCCGCAGCGCCGCCGCCGCTGTTCTTCAGCGTTAGCGTTTGATTGCCGAATGTAACGGTAGACGTATCGCCGGCGGCGGTGCCGATATTCACGGTATCGGTTGCGCTCCCCACTGTGAACGCTGAGTTCTTGGCAAACGTATTGATGCCGTTGTACTCGGTATTGTTGTTGATCGTGTCGGTCTCAGTCAGGATCTTCTGATACTCGGAATTGGCGGCGCTGACCTGGCTGCTGTTCAGCGTGCCGTTGGATGCCTCAGTCGCCAGTGTGACCGCGCGATTGAGAAGGCTGGTAACCTGCGAGAGCGCGCCATCGGCTACCTGCAGAAAATCAACGCCTTCCGACGCATTCATCGCGGACTGCGAAAGAGCGGTCGAAGAGGCTTGAAGACCATTGGCCAGTGAAAGGCCGGCTGCGTCGTCCGCGCCCGAGTTGATACGGGATCCAGAGGACAACTGTTGAAGTGTTTTGGACAGTGAGGCCTGAGTATTGCTCAGGTTATTCTGTGCGTAGATTGCTGAGATGTTATTCAAGACACCCAGGGACATGGGTTCTCCTTGTGGGATGCGTGGATTTACGGTCCGATCTCGAAGGCGTCCCCATTTTTTGTTTAACCCTGGGTGACTGTCTTCGATTCAGATACCGTCGCATCTGGCCCCTTTTTCGGCGTCGGTTCCGGGGACTTTATCGTCCCGGCTTTTGTGTCCGGTCCGTGGACACTTCTGCAACTTTCGTTCTAATTTCTTAGCTTTCGCTGCTTGGTGCCGATAACTTCAACGAAGGAGTTTTACGGCCATGATCGAACTGACACGGCTCAACGGCAAGCCCATCGTGCTGAACAGCGACCTAATCAAATCCGCCGAGGCCTCTCCTGACACCATGCTCACTCTCATCAATGGAGAAAAGCTGATCGTGCGCGAGGATCTCGCAGAGGTGGTCGAGCGCGTACTCGCCTATCGAGCTCGTCTGCTGGCAAATGTCGCCCGGCGGCTACCCACATTCGGCGATATTCAACAGGTTGTTGCCTTCGCCAGCCTCGAAGTCTCGGGCCAGCCAGGGCCGATGCCCGTGCCCCCCAGACGCTCCCCGGATTTTTAGATGTAGTACCGGCGCATTTCCGCGCCATTTCCATAGTGTCAGTTCGAGGAGCAGTTCATGGATAAAGCCAGCGTCGGCGGAGTTGTTTTGGCAATCGTCGGCATTGTCGCCGGGTTGCTGATTGAAGGCGGCAATCTGGGGCAGATTTTGCAGCCCACCGCCGCACTCATCGTCTTTGGCGGCACTATGGGCGCGGTGCTGCTCCAGTTCCCGCTTACTACCGTCGTGGCCGCCTTCAGAGGCATGGCGCACATCTTTGCCGCGCCACCCAAGCACGACAGCCAACTAATCGGCCTGCTGGTAAGCTTCGCCAACAAGGCTCGCCGCAACGGCGTCGTCTCTCTGGACGCCGACCTGAAAACCATCGAAGATCCGTTCCTCAAGCAAACACTCATGCTCGCCGTCGATGGCACCGAGCCCACAGAATTGCGCAAGATCATGCGCGTCATCCTGGACTCCACGACTGAAGATGAAGAGAGCCTGCCCGCGGTGTTCGAGTCTGCCGGCGGATTCTCGCCCACCATCGGAATCCTCGGCGCCGTTCTCGGCCTCATTCAAGTGATGAAGAATCTCGACAATATTCAGGAGGTAGGCCGCGGCATCGCGGTCGCTTTCGTCGCCACCATCTACGGCGTGGGCATTGCCAATCTCTTCTTTCTGCCCTTCGCCGGCAAGATGCGCATCCGCATCCGCGACGGGCACCGGCGCCGCGAGATGATGCTGGAGGGCGTCATCTCCATTCTCGAAGGCATTAACCCGCGCATGCTCGAGGTCAAACTGGCTGGCTTCGTCGACGATTCCAAACGCAACAGGGAATCCAAACGCGATAACAAGGAGAACGCCGCATGAGTCCGCGCGTGCCTCGAGCCAGGGTCAACCACGATCGCTGGCTGGTCTCCTACGCCGACTTCATCACGCTGTTGTTCGGCTTCTTCGTCGTCCTTTACGCATTTGCCAAAGCCGATCAGAAGAAGCAAGTACAGGTCACGCAGTCGATCGATGTCGCATTCCGTACTCTTGGAATTTTTCCCGACGCCAAACGAAATGCGTCTGGCACTAGTTCTGCCACCGACGCCGCGGAAATGCCGCCCGTCCCCATGAACATAGTCATGGGAGAAGATGTCCTCGCCCCTGCCCGCGTCAAAGACGATCTCGATCATCTGCGACGCGAACTTCAGCAAACTCTGTCCAACCAGGTGGCCACCCACACTGTCTCCATCAAGATGGGTCGCGACGGCCTCGTCATCAGCTTGCGTGAGGCCGGCTTCTTCGACTCCGGTTCAGCAACGCCGAAGTCCCAGACACTCGACACGCTGAGCCAGATTGCTGCCTCGCTCAGCCATACTCCGTATGACCTGCGCATTGAAGGCCACACCGACAACATCCCGATCCACAACAGCGCATTCGACTCCAACTGGGAACTATCCACCGCTCGCGCCACCAGCATTGCCCGTGTTTTGCTCGCTCTGAAAGCCATGCCTCCCGACAGGCTTTCGGCCGCCGGATACGCGGAATTCCATCCCGTGGCAAGCAACGAAACAGCCGATGGACGCGCTCAGAACCGACGCGTCGACCTGATTGTCCTGCCCCGAAGCAAAATCAATTTCTCCCAGCCGGATTCTTCTCCGTCCACCGGCGCCTGGCGCAGAATTACCGACGAAAACTAGGGGGCGCCGCGCCCCACCAACCGCTTTACACGCAGCATCTTTACTGCCGCCGGCTCCGTCAGCGCCGCAGAACCGCGCATTGCATCTAAAGAGTGCCGTGCAACGTCTAAACTTAAGGCAGGGAACAGAATCTACGCGATCTGCCCCGGCACGACGACTGTACCTATTCGCAAGATGGAGACGAAACAATGGCACTGATGAAGACATCCAACCCGGCGCTGGGCGCGAACACGTTCGGCAATATCTCCGATGTTCAGTATGGTGGCCAGTACGGAGGCCTGATCGACGCCGCCAACCGGATGACGCTCAACGGCACCGTGAACAAGACCGGCATTCTGCTGGTTTGCGCGATTGCGACCGCCGCCTGGACGTGGCACCTGTTTCTCCCCACGCGGGATATGACGGAAGTTGCGCCGCTGATGATGCTCGGATTGATCGGCGGACTTATTTGCGCCATGGTCACCATTTTCAAAAAGGAGTGGTCTCCGGTAACGGCGCCCATCTACGCGTTGCTTGAGGGCCTGGTGCTGGGCGGATTGTCGGCCACGCTCGAGATGCGCTACCCGGGCATCGCTATCCAGGCTGTTGGCCTCACCTTCGGCACCCTCTTCGTGTTGCTATTTCTCTATCGTTCGGGCGTGATCAAGGTGACGCAGAAGTTCCGCATGGGCATCGTCGCGGCTACTGGCGGCATCATGGTCTTCTACCTGCTCGAAATGGTGCTGGGATTTTTCGGCGTTCAGTTCACCAGCATCAACGGCGCCGGGCCGATCGGCATTGGTTTCAGCCTGATCATCGTCGGCATTGCGGCCCTGAATCTCGTGCTCGATTTCGACTTCATAGAGCAAGGCGTGCAGTACGGCGCTCCCAAATACATGGAGTGGTACGGCGCCTTCGGAATCATGGTCACGCTGGTCTGGCTCTACCTTGAGATTCTCCGCCTGCTCTCCAAAATGCGCAGCAGAAACTAAGCTCGCCCCGCAAAGTGCGCCTCGATCTCTTCCAGCGTTTTTCCCTTTGTCTCGGGCAGAAAGAATGCCGTCACCAGGAAGTACACCACCGTGAAGCTTGCGAACAGAAAGAACATCGACGAGTAGCCGTGCTTGCTCACAAACGGCAAAAAGACCGCAGCCAGCGTGGTTGAAACCAGCTGGTTGAGGACCAGCGCAATGCTCATCCCGTTGGAGCGAATGCGCGTCGGCATTAGCTCACTCAGAGCCAGCCACACGCACACGCCCGGGCCAAGCGCATAAAAGGCCATGAACATGTACAGGCCCAGAGCCACCAGCCAGCCGTGGCTCGCTGTGGGCACGCTCCCGATAAGCGCCTTCTCAATCTTCAGTGGAGCGGTCTGCGCGGCCTTGAGATCGGCGAAGGGATTCTTGAACAGAGCCTCAATCGAGTTTGAGGGAACGCAGGTTTCGCGCGAGATTTGAATCGGCAGTGCCGCCGGATCGTCGGAACGTACAAAACTGGTTGCCGCGGTGAAATCCCCGTAAGAGTAAATGATGGCCAGCGAAGCACGATCGCTCTGGATATCGCTCCCCTTGTATCCAGCAGCGGTGAGCAAGTTGCTCGCTTCAGTCCGATCGAAGTGCAAAGTGAGATCCTGGTTTGGCCTAACCATTTGTTGAACCAGCTCGCGAGAATCGATGCTGACTTTTTCGGTGCGCAGAAACAGCGTGCCCACGGTGACGAGCGCGACAATGATGCCACTGGTGCCCAGGATGAACAGGAACCTGCGCCCCTTGCGATCCACCAGCACCATGCCCACCGTGGTCATTAGAAAATTCATGGCCGTGAAGACGACATAGCCCCAGTGCGCATGAAGGTCAGAGAGGCCGCTCTGCAACAGAATGCTGGTGTTGTAGCCGATAAGCGAGTTGACCCCTGTGGCCGTGTTGCAGGCCAGAATCACGCAGGCCAGCAGGAATGGGATCACATACTTCCGTTGCAGAAGAGAATCCCCAATCTTCTGGCCAAGTTTTTTCTCGGCGCTGTGCGCTACCGCTGCCATCTCCTCGATCTCGATGGTGGCCTGCTCGAGGCTTCGGGAACGAAGCAGGGCTGCATGGGCACGTGCTTCGGTTCTGTGCCGGAAGAGCCACCGCGGCGACTCGGTCACGAATAGGCTGCCCAGCACAAACAGAGCGCCGGGAGGCATTGAAACCCAGAAGATCCGCCGCCATGCCTGGTCCTTGAAGTTGAACAGTGTGGCTGCATCGGCGGCCTTCGCTACCGCTTCCACGCGATAGCTGTAATAGATTCCCACCAGCGCAGCGGCAACAATGCCCAAGGTAAGCATCCACTGGAAGACGGCCGTTCCCTTGCCCCGGTTCGACGCAGCGAGGCACTCAGCCAGGTAGAGCGGAACAACCACACCGATGAGTCCGCCGCTGATGCCCTGCAAAAGCCGGCCGAGAAACAGCGGCCCATATCCTTGCGAAAGCGCAATCACCGGGATGCTGATAACGAACGTCAGTCCGCTCAGGATCATCAGCGGCTTTCGTCCCATCCAATCCGCCAATACGCCCGCAAACAGGGTAGAGAAGACGCTGCCCAGCAGCACCGCCGCTACAATCACCGAAAGCTCTGCTGGCGTAAGTTTTGAAGTCGCCTCAAGGTAGGGCAATGCCCCGCCGATAATGCCTACATCGATGCCGTAAAGCAGGCCGCCCAGCCCCGCAACCAGCAGAAGAAAGGCGTTGTACCTGCGTATGGTGGGGGAATCAGTCCATTGTGCAGCATCGTTTGCGGTCATCGTCGTGAGTGCCTTTCGCTCGTACAGTCTCAAGCCGGAACAGCAGGAAAGCCCGGCCCACCCAGCTTTAATCCGATTTCAGCCAAGGTAACAGGGCACCTGCCTGAACTACAATGATCGCATTGAAATCAAATGCTCATTTCTTTGAGCTCAAGGTGGTCGGGATGTCGAATTACAGCCATTTTTCGTTGTCTTTTTTCCTTCGCGGCGCCCTGTACGGAACCCTCGCCTTGCTGTTCGTATTCTCATCCGCCGCTTCAGCTCAGGTCCGCATGTTGCCTGCACCCCGCGAGGTTCACTTCGACGGAAAGACGTCCCTCCCGGCAAGGATTGAGGTTAGCGTACCCGGCCACGATGCAGGGGACCAATTTGCTGCAAGTGACCTTCTCGAGGCGGTGACACCGGGCTCGGTTAATCAGGGCACCCCGGCCAAACCCGCAAGCGCTGCTTACCGGGTAGTACTACTGCGAGCTGACTCCGTCGCAGCCAAAGCACTGCTGGCCCACCAGCATCTCACGTTCGATCCCGCCATGGACGCCGAGGGCTACGTGATGACAATCGAGTCCCACCAGGCCTCGATCGTGGCCGCCTCGGGAGCCGGCATCTTTTATGGCGTACAGACCTTCAAGCAGTTGCTCCCGCTGCCGGGCGCAGAGCGCGAATTGCCGACAGGCACAGTGCGCGATTGGCCGGCCATGCGCTATCGCGGAGTGCAGGACGATCTATCCCGCGGTCCTGTTCCGACGCTTGAGTACCAGAAGCATCAGGTTCGCGTTTTTGCTGCCTTCAAGGCCAACATCTACTCGCCTTACTTCGAGCACACGCTGCTCTATCCCAACGAGCCCATGGCCGCGCCTCCGGGCGGGGCGATGACTCCGAGCGAAGTAAAGGAGCTCGTGACGTATGCTCGCCAGTATCACATCACCATCCTGCCCGAGCAGGAGGCCTTCGGCCATCTTCATCATGTGCTGAAGTACGAGCTCTACCAGGATGCGGCTGAAACGCCCCACGGCCATGTACTCGCGCCCGGACAGGCCGCCACGCTGCCCCTCATCAAGGATTGGTTCACCCAGATCGCCCAGGAATTCCCATCGCCGTTCATGCACATCGGCGCCGACGAGACCTGGGACCTGGGCAGAGGCCGCACCCAGCAGCAGGTGGAGACCCAGGGGTATGGCCCGGTCTACGTTGCCTTCCTCAAGCAGATTCACGATGAACTGGCGCCTCTGCATCGCCGCCTGCTGTTCTGGGGTGACATTGGCGGCGCCGACCCGGCCGCCGTTGCCGGCCTGCCCAAGGACATGATCGCCGTGCCCTGGAATTATTGGAGCACCACCGGCTTCGACAAGATGATCGAGCCCTTTGCCAAGGCCGGGATTGAAACCTGGGTGGCGCCCGGCGACGCCAATTGGGGCGAAGTTTTTCCCGCAGCCAGAACGGCTCTGTGGAACATTCAGGGCTTCCTTCGCGACGGACAGCGGCTGGGGTCGACGGGCTCCATCAACACTGTCTGGAACGACGATGGCGAGGGCCTCTTTAACCAGGACTGGTACGGCGTGCTGTTTGGCCCGGTGGCGGCCTGGCAGGCGGGAGAAAGTCCCATTCCTGACTACCAGAACGCCTACGGGCAGCTCTTCCACGGCGATGCCAGTGGCAAGGTGGACGAGGCCGAGAAGGAACTGATGGCCGCGCAGGAAACCCTTAGCAGAACCAAATCCGGCTTCAACAGCGACGGTCTTTTCTGGCTCGATCCGTGGAGCGCCCAAGGGCAGGAAGTTGCGGCAAAGCTGATGCCGGTGGCGCCGGAGCTGCGCCTGCACGCCGAGCACGCCATTGTCCTGCTGGCCCAGGCGCGCCAGGCGAACCCGGCGCTGAAGGAACTCGATGCCCTTGCCGCCATGGATTTGGGCGCGCGCCGGCTCGACCTGATCGGCATGAAGTTCGAACTGGCAGAGGAGATCGCAAATTCCTACGCAAAGGCCCTCGCGAACCAGCACGACAAGGCGCACCATTCTGAAAATTCCAACATCCTCAGTCAGATTGGTGGTGACAATGGACGTTGCGAGGATCTGCGCGATGCCTATTCGGCCGTGAAAGCGGAATACTCGCAGGTCTGGCTCAGCGAGAACCGGCCCTATTGGCTCAATAATGTTACCGTTCGCTATGATCTGGAGATTGAAAAGTGGCAGCGACGCGGAATGATGTTTGAAGAGGGTGTGCGCGACTGGAATGACGGCAAGGATCTGCCTGCGGCTTCGGCCCTGGGCCTTCCCGCCCCGAACCAGCAAGGCAGCGCCGGGCACTGACGCCGTTTTGCCCGTTTGCGGTAAGGCTGTGCCGCGTGAGCAAGATGGATACCCTGCCTTGATAATTTTCCGCGCACTCCGTCACGGGAGATGCACACTAGACTCATGCTCAATTTCGACGATCGGCGGAAGCTTCCCACTCTGCTGCTGATCGATGACGACATGGTCAGCCGCGAAGTGACTGCAACCCTGCTCACCATGAGCGGGTATGCAGTTCACACCGCCGAGGACGGAGCAACAGCGCTGGAATTGCTGGCTGGCGGGGAATGCGCGCCGGAAGTGATCCTGATGGACGCGCAAATGCCCGGGCTGAGTGGGACCCGTCTGATCAAGAAGCTGCGTCCCATGACCAAGGCGCGTATTCTCGCCATCAGCGGCAGCAATCCGCCACCCGATGTGGCTGCCGCCACCGACGGCTTCCTGCAAAAGCCTTTTGACGCGTTGGCGCTGGAAAAGCTGCTCAGAGGCAATCCAGTTCCGGACACTCCATCCAACCCGTCGCGGCTCGATCAAAATGACCCGGTTATAAGCCCGGAAACGCTGGCCCAGTTCAGAGGCTTGATGCCTGAGGTTGCGGTGATGGAGATCTACGTGGCCGTTGTCGCCGATTTAACCAAGCGGATGCAGGCGCTTGAAATTGCCATCGCCAAAGGCGACGATGGCGAGATTCGCCGCATTGGCCATGCCATCAAGGGCGGCTGCGGCATGGCCGGCGCCTTGCAGGCTGCCCGCGTCGGAGCCATGTTTGAGGGAATCTCCAGCGAGTCCGAGAGTAACCACCTGGATAACAGCATGGCATTGCTCGGCGATTTGCGCGCCGCTGCCCGAAACCTGGAGCGTATGCTGGAGGCAGAATTACCGGCCTGAA
>PKXI01000156.1:0-874 GCA_003133425.1 Acidobacteriaceae bacterium | reverse complement strand
CTAGGCACGTATTTAGGAGGCTTGCTACTTAAATGGAACGACCTATTAGAATCGTGCTGGCAGACGACCACCCCGTAGTTCGCATCGGGGTGCGCAATATGCTCGTCGAAAAGGACGGCTTTGAGGTGGTCGGCGAAGCCACTGACGGTGACGAGGCCATCACCCAGACTCTCGAGTTACAGCCCGATATTCTGCTGCTCGACGTGCAGATGCCACGCCTGCCCGGCCTGGAGGCCATGCGCGCCATCATGAACGGCACGGCTACAGTCAAAATCCTGCTGCTCACCTCCACCATCACCACCCAGCAGATTATTGAGGCATTGCACATCGGGGCGCGCGGCATCGTGCTCAAAGACGCGCTGGCCAGCCATCTGCAGACTGCCATCCGCACCGTTTCTACCGGAGACTATTGGATCGGCGGCAAGCGCGTGGTCAACCTGGTCTCGGCACTCCACGATCTGATGCAGCAGGCCGCCGTGCCACAGCACAAAACCTACGGCCTTACCCCGCGCGAGCTTGAAGTGGTTGGTTGCATTGTGGAAGGATGCAGCAACCGCGACATTGCCAAACAGTTCAACCTGAGCGAAGAGACCGTCAAGCGCCATCTGTCGAACATTTTTGACAAAACCGGCGTCTCTACGCGTCTCGAACTAGCGTTATTTGCCATTGCCCATACACTGGTAACGCCGCAGTAGACGGCTCTGCCATAACTTCAGCATTCCACTGAGAGGCAAAAAAACGACAGGGTGGATTCTCCTTACCGGCGAAGTAAGGAGAATCCATCCTGTTCTTCTTTCGCAGCACTGTTGCAGTTCAGTACCTTTCAGTTGGGTCCCGTTAGAGCATTTTCGGAAGTGGGGTAGCTGCCTTAGTA
>PKXI01000037.1 GCA_003133425.1 Acidobacteriaceae bacterium | reverse complement strand
ATGAAAATACCGGTGAGCGTTATGACGGGCGACAATTAAAACTACCTGCCATATTGCGGGCAGGACTTGAAGGTCGCCACATGTTGTTGAACCTGCGCGGTCACCACTTGCTCCTGCAGGCTCGCGAGCAGCGCTTTTCCTTCTGCTATAGTCAATCCCACGGTGGCCGGGGAGATTTCCTCGGCCCGTTCGATGATCCCCAGCTCGTGTTCGACCGAGCTGCCTGGAACCGCCTCAAATACCAGCTTGATTGTCCACTTCATTCCCAAAGATTAATGCAGCCCACAACTTTGCACACTCTCATATCATTCAAGGATGGAACTAGATTGACTCGGTGACATTCAACAAACGGAAGCGTTCAACGTGCTTCGCTCATTCGGCAAGAGAGCCGGTAAGCTTCGCTGGTTCTTCGAGAATATTGAGCAAGGCTTTCGCGCAGTAGACGCGGTCGCGTTTTGCTTCTGTCGTCAGCTTCACAATTTCCATGCGCTCCAGACGCTCGATTGCACGCTGTGCGGTCGTGAAGGCGACACCCAGCTCGCCGGCGATGCCCGTGGCGGAGATGAATGGATTGGCCGCCAGCAGATCGACAATCCGCAGCGGAGTATTGGTTGACTCGCCAGCTACCTGCGCTTGCCATTGGGCAAGAATCACGTTGATGCGAGTCGCTCTGCTCAGAGCGTCCTGTGAGGTGCGGGCGACGCCGATTAGAAAGTATTCCAGCCAGTCGTTCCACGCTCCGCGCTCACTGACCCCGCGCAGTCCCTCGTAGTAGTCGCGCCTCGTGGCTTCAAAGAACGCCGATAGGTAGAGCAGGGGAGTCGGAAGAATCTTTTGCTCGATCAGAAACAGTGTAATCAACAGGCGCCCAACGCGGCCATTGCCATCCAGGAACGGATGCACGGCCTCGAATTGGTAGTGGGCCAGGGCAATGGTCACCAGCGGCGGTAACTCGGATGCGTATAGGAATTTCTCCCAGGCCGCGAGACACGGCTCAATCTCACCGGGCGGCGGCGGAATGAATGAGGCCGTCGCCAGAGTGCTTCCTGGCTTGCCAATCCAATTCTGCGATCTGCGGAATTGGCCCGGAGTCGCATAATCTCCCCTCACATCGGTCATGAGCTTGTCGTGCAACTCGCGGATGATTCGGACGCATAAAGGGAGCTTGTGAAGCTGCGCGATTCCATGCTCCAACGCAACGATGTAATTTCCGACTTCGCGCAGATCTTCCGGGCTGCGATCAACAACAGCCCCAGCTTCGGCAGCCAGCAGTTCGCCCAATGTGGCTTGCGTGCCTTCGATCCGGCTCGACAAAACTGCTTCACGGCGTATGAAGGGGCGAATGAGAACGTGAGGGTTCGGGAGGCGTCCGCCTTCTCCAGCAAGTCTCCCGATGAGGCGATCCGCATCAGAGAGCGAGCGGATCAGTCGAGGCGTCCAATCGAACGCCGGAGGCAATGGCGCAGGGATAAACGCGCTGTAGGTGCCTTGGGAGACCTTCTGGCCGGGAATCACTTTGCGTTGGCTCATTGGTTTCGCGGGCACTAATAGCGCCCTACCGCTATTATCGTTATACAGGATAAACGAAAATAGAGTGCGCTCCTATTTGCGGGAAGAATAATGGAGACACGCTTGTGACGAAGGTAGAGAGCGAGACACTCTGACCTTGCCATCAGAATGCGTATCCCATTGGCTCAGAGCCACCAGACGCTCCTTCACATCAGCGGCATCGGAATCGGCTGGGTCACCGGGCAATCCGACTGCAGCCTGATCATTCCGTAATCGACTGATTATAGGTATGTTATTTCCTGTCAACGATGTAGGTTTGTGGAAATTTCACCTTATGCGTAAATTCAAGGCGAAACTTTCATCTTATGCGGTCCATTAGTTTCACTTTATGGGGTATGGGGTTCCGCAAACTATTGAAAAAAAGCGTCGTCGAGTTTCACCTTATGCGTAAACCCACAATGGAGCAGGGTTATCCCTGCTCCATTTTGTGTTCTAGGCGATCTCGATGCAGGTACCAACTTTTACTTATTCTGGTGTTGTCATTACAGAGGACTTGGAGAGGTTGGGAAATATAAAGTATCATCCCGCGCTGCAAGCGCGGCTGGGTTTGGCCTTTGCATATCATCCCACGCCGAAGGCGTGGCTGAAGCATGCGCTCCGCAGTGGCCTCAAGGGGCGGCAAATGATCAACGGACACCATCAGGACGATTCTCAGCCGTCCATCAATTTCGGGGCGCGAGAATCATCTGTGAGGATCGCCAGACCGAATTCGCATGCGCGTACGTGGACCGGAATTCGACCACAACCGAAGAATAATCAGATGGGAAAACAAGACGCATTCCCTTCAGGAGGTGCGGAGCCTCTGGAGCTTTTGCCGCGCGTATTGGAAGTACTCTTCTCCAACCTCCGTTTCAAGCACTTCTTCGATAACCGGCAGGAAGTAGGCCAGGGAGCGCACGGTGGCCAGCGGCGGAGCGTCGGCGGGCCGGATCATGCGGCGTACCGCGGCGAGCACGAGGGCGTCCTCGACCTTTTTTGCAGGTATGCCGCGTTGATAGAGCTGGAGGGCCAGCAGTCGGTCTGGCCGGCGTGGTTTGCCGCAGGTTCCTGGCGTGTTGCGATAAACTTCGAGAATCTTCCGCACGTAGTCTTCGCGGTCGGATGATTGTTGATCCATACGTGCCTCCTCGCCGGCGCTGCCGGATTCTTCTTGCATTGCCGCTGCGTCCTAAAGAACAACTGTTGCTCGGCCGGTATGTCTACGGCCGGCGCTGCGCTGCAGCAAGCCACATACGACGAACCCACTTCGTGGCTGCACAGGTGAGTTCGCACAATGTTCCCCGTCATGCGGCGGAAGTCTTCCGTTGGATAAGCAAACTCCGGCGGGCCGCAACGCAGCGAAAACAAGTTCGAGCAATAAAGTCGTCTCCATACCACGGCTCGGTGGATTGCATCATCGCTATAACCTGGCCGCCTGACCTGCTCATTCGAGGATTTCTCATCAGGTTCAAGAATGATCGCCGGGAGAGGTTTGATTGCTGCGTCTTCGCGACGCACTCGGCGCCGTCTTCGTAACTTTCCTGGGTCAACGAACGCCGTTCTTCCCAGTCGAAAATCCCCTCCAAAACTGCTCATCACTTAAGAGTCAGTGTTTTTCGCGCAGGGATAGGATTTTGGCGAGGGACAGGCGTTGAGGCTGATCGATGGGCTGAAGGCCATACTTGATGGCGAACAGATCAGCCCTGGGCGGCAAAAACTGCTGCGCACGATTCGCGAATTCGGCAACTACATCGCCACCAATCAGGCCTACATCCCCGATTACGGCGATCGCCATCGCAATGGCGAACGAATCAGCTCCGCTTTTGCCGAGTCGGCCGTAAACCAACTTGTCAGCCGGCGAATGGTTAAGCAGCAGCAAATGCACTGGACCGAGCGAGGCGCCCACTTGCTGTTACAGGTCCGCGCACAAGTGATGAACGGCGATCTGCGAAACACTTTCAGACGCTGGTATCCAGGTATGAAAGCGGGATCCGAAGACCCCATTCAGCTCGTCGCCTGAACTCAAGTTGGCTGGCGCGGGGAAGCGGAAAGAAATCCTCCACCCCCCGTTTTTTTAG
>PKXI01000166.1 GCA_003133425.1 Acidobacteriaceae bacterium | reverse complement strand
GGAATGCTGATCCGGCATCAGTTAGCCCCGGATGATTTGACTGCTAATTTCGCAATGTCCGGTCCTCACTTGTGTGCAATAAGTGTGCCTGCAAGGTGCAGCGTGCACGTCGCGACGCACGCACAGCGCTAGCTCGCCATCCCTGTTGGGGACAAGAGGCCTTACCGCTCATCGAACGGGAGGCAGTTCACATGCGCGTCAGCTCACGACTTGGCGAATTGGCGCGCGCTGACGTGTCGCGAGGGACCGTTGGACTTGCCCTGAGTTTAGTCGATCGGCGTACCCTAGATATGCCTCGGACATCTATGGCCTAACCTATCCAGCATCGGAAGGAGCCTTATTCGTGAGATCTGAGAATTTGGCTGCCATCGTTGGATTGCCACGAGTCAATTTCTTAATCGTCACGTCCTGAGCCTTGTCGTTTGCAAGACGAAGACTTCGATCTGTGCCGAGTAAGGCGTCTTTCGTTTTCTGCAGGTGATCGATCGATTTGTCTATCTCTTCGATCGCAGTCTGGAAATGTTTGGAAGCCTGCTCGTAGTTCTTCGCAAATGCAGACTGAAACGTCACGAGCTTGCTTTCGAAGTTAGAGATGTCGACGTTTTGTGCTTTAACGAGCGCCAACTCTGACTTGTATTGAAGTGAGTTAATCGCTGCATTTCGAAGTAGCGTAATCATGGGAATGAAAAACTGCGGTCGGACGACGTACGTCTTCGGGAATCGATGGAACATATCAACGATCCCTGTGTTGTAGAGCTCACTGTCAGGCTCGAGCAAGGAAACAAGGACCGCATATTCGCAACCCTTTTCGGTGCGATCCTTGTCGAGCTGCTTCAGGAAGTCCTCGTTCTTACTCTTCGTCGCGGTGCGATCATCTTCGTTCTTCATCTCGAACATAATCGAGACAATCTCCGTCCCAGCCTCATTCGTGTCACGAAAGATGTAGTCGCCCTTACTTCCTGTTCGTGCATCGTTGTCCTTCTCGAAGTATGCCCGTGGAAATGCCGTCGCTCGAATTCGGTTGAACTCGGTTTCGCAGTGCTGCTCAAGGGTCTCGCCAACCATCTTGGTCGATAGGCGAGCCTTCATGTCCCGGAGACGTTCGATCGCATCATCGCGATCCTTGATTTGCGTCTCGTACTTGTCTTTAAGAGACTTCTCGGCGAGCTGTTTCGCAAGCTCAGCTTTTTCGAGGTCGCCTTTCAGCTTGTCACAATCCCGCTCTACTGCATTGATTGCTTCGCTTATCGCGAGTTTCTGAGCGGCCTCTACGGCGTCGAGCTTGGCCTTTAGGCTCTGGATCTCGGCATCCTTGGCTGCGGCATCTTTTTGCGATTCGCTGGCGGCCCTCATTTGGGCGAGTTCGACGGCGTTCCGCTTATCCTGTCTGGCCAACTCAAGGTCGTTTGCAAGCGAGTCGCGCTCTTTCTCTACAGCGCTCCGGGCCTCGACTACAGCCAGCTTTTGCGCAGCCTCGACGGCGTTGAGCTTGGCCTTCAATTCCTGAATCTCAGTGTCCTTGGCTGAGGCATCCTTTTGCGATTCGCTGGCCGCCTTCGTTTGAGCGAGTTCGACGGCATTCTGCTTATCCTGTTTGGCCAGCTCAAGTTCGTTTGCAAGCGCGTCGCGCTCTTTCTCTACAGCACTCCGGGCCTCAACTACAGCCAGCTTTTGCGCAGCCTCGACGGCGTCGAGCTTGGCCTTCAATTCCTGAATCTCAGCGTCCTTGGCCGCGGCATCCCTTTGCGATTCGCTGGCGGCCTTCGTTTGGGCGAGTTCGACGGCGTTCCGCTTATCCTGTTCAGCCAACTCAAGCCGTTCGTGCAACTGGCGGTGAAACTCGCCATCTCGCACCTGTTTCAGAATGTCCGCGTATCCAGCCTCGTCAATCTTGAATGCTTTCCCGCAGTGCGGGCAGATAATCTCATGCATAGCCATTTACCTGTACCTAACGACATCATCACAAAATGCAAATACTGACCCAATTCAGAGAAGTCCCAGTAATTGCTCTGCTGGGTAAATTAGGCGGGGAAAAAGAGCCGAGTCGGAATCCTGACGAGCGACACTCAACCTAGCCCACACATCCCATTGGCATCAGCATCGCTTCGCCGCGGTATTTTGGAACAATGCAAATATACGCCAGTGCACGAGATTGCTTCTCGCAGGTGGACAAGTCTTTAGCGATTCCTCTCGCCTCCGATATTGCAAATGCCAGGCATCGTGCATCGGCAATGCGCGAGACATGTGCCGGAAAAGAGCGAAAGCCGTTCGGCCTCTGACATTCGCTTTGTTCGCGAGGGCACTCGTTGCAGTTCTTGGAGGTAATCGAGTCGTAAACCTCGCCGTTGATTGTTGTCGATTTAGTGATGCCGGAAAGGGGAAGCTTGGCACAATCCTGGCACATTTCTGGCACAATTTTGGCACAAACGATTTCGATATCTTCCAACTAGTTGATTTTAAATATGTTTGCTTATGGTGCCGGGAGGGGGGGTCGAACCCCCATGACCTTGCGATCGGCGGATTTTGAGTCCGCTGCGTCTGCCAGTTCCGCCATCCCGGCATAGGGTGGGTGCCTGCTCAAAAAGTATCGCACAGGCCTCGCCGAGCGCGCTACATACCTGGCACCGCAACGTTGCCCCGTCCTTCCGACAGACTCAATCAAGCGCAATGTCATCAGTCAAGTGCATCGGCGGGCACGCCCATTGAGCGCAGACGCAGTTCGCCGGCCTGCGTTAAGTCCCCGCTTTCCACATCTGCAACCCGGCACTCGATCTCGCATACCGTGCGACAATGGAGGCAACCGTGATGACCACTGCCCCCTCTGCAGTAGTTCCAGAGCCAGTCTCCGTTACCCCGCAGTTGCTGGCCCAGCACAGCATTACCGCGGACGAGTACAACCGCATTCTTGCGGCGCTCGGCCGTGTGCCGTCACTAACCGAACTCGGCATCTACTCCGTAATGTGGAGCGAACACTGCTCCTACAAGTCCAGCCGCGTTCATCTCAAGCGCCTGCCCACCAAGAGCGACCGCGTCGTCCAGGGTCCAGGCGAGAATGCCGGCATCATTGACGTGGGCGATGGCTGGGCCTGCGCCTTCAAGATCGAGAGTCACAACCACCCCAGCTACATCGAGCCGTTCCAGGGCGCGGCAACGGGCGTGGGCGGAATTCTCCGCGACATCTTCACCATGGGCGCACGTCCGCTGGCTGTGATGGACTCGCTGCGGTTTGGGCCCATCGAGCCTGGCGCCGCGGAACCGGAACTGGTTGCCAAAAATCACTCCATTGTTGAGGGCGTGGTGAGCGGTATCGCCGGTTACGGCAACTGCTTTGGCGTCCCCAACCTGGGCGGCGAAACCAAGTTCGAGGCCTGCTACAGCGGCAACCCGCTAGTCAACGCGTTTGCCCTCGGCATGGTTCGTATCGATGAGATTTTTTACGGCAAGGCCAGCGGTACCGGCAACCCCGTCATATATGTAGGAGCGAAGACGGGGCGCGACGGCATTCACGGCGCAACCATGGCCTCTGAGGAGTTCCACGCGGGAACCGAGGCCAAGCGGCCCAATGTGCAGGTCGGCGACCCGTTCATGGAGAAGCTGTTGCTCGAAGCCTGCCTTGAGGCCATGCAAACCGGCGCGATTGTCGGCATTCAGGATATGGGCGCTGCGGGACTGACTTGCTCCACCTGCGAGATGGGTGCCCGCGGCGGTGTTGGCCTCGACGTCGAACTCGATCTCGTTCCTCAGCGCGAAACCGGCATGACCTCCTACGAAATCATGCTTTCCGAGAGCCAGGAGCGCATGTTGCTGGTGGCGGAAAATGGCCGCGAAAACGAAGTCCTCCGCGTTTTTGAGAAGTGGGGCCTCGATGGCGTCATCGTCGGCACGGTCAAGTCGGAGCCTCGACTCCGCATCCGCCATCACGGTGTCCTCGTTGCCGACATTCCAAACCAGTCCCTTACCGACGATGCGCCGCTTTACAACCGCCCCGTCGGCACATGGAAGTGCCCTGCACCGCCGGTGCCCTCTGAAGCAGTCCAGGCACAGTTGGCTGAAGATCGCGACTTCACGGCGGACCTGATCAAGCTGCTCTCAAGCGCCAACGTCTGTTCCAAGCGCTGGGTGCACGAGCAGTACGACACCATGGTGCAGACCAACACCGTTATCGGTCCCGGCGGCGAAGGCGGCGTGATGCGCATCAAGGGAACGGGCACGCAGGGCCACGAACGCGGACTTTCGATGGCGCTCGACGGTAATGGCCGCTGGGCGTATCTCGATCCCAAGCTTGGGGCCATGCACGCTGTGGCCGAAGCTGCCCGCAAAGTCGCCTGCACCGGCGCAACTCCAGTGGCCGCCACCAACTGCCTCAACTTCGGCAACCCTGAGAAGCCCGAGATCATGGCCCAGCTTTCGGCGGCCATCGACGGGATCGCCGAAGCCTGCACCGCCCTTTCGACGCCCATCACCGGCGGCAATGTTTCCCTCTACAACGAAACGCGCGGCGAGGGGATCTATCCCACACCGGTTCTCGGAATCGTCGGAATTCTCGACGATGTTACCAAGGCCGTCCCCGCACACTTTCAGCGTGGTGGCGACGCCATCCTGCTGCTCTGGCCCATCCCTGCCGGCGAACAGCCTGACCCTGACCTCGCAGTGCCGCGTCATCCGGATCGGGTGGAAAGCAGTCCCAACCCGCTGGCGCCCGCACTTGAGGATCAGGCGGTCACTCACCCCGAAGACGACGCGGAGACTGAAGCCTCAGCAACCGCGGAACTGGTCGTCTTTGGCTCCTCGGAGTATGCGAGCGTTGTCCTCGGCGGCTTGTGGGGCCAGCCTCCTCCGCTCGACCTGGATGCCGAAGCCGATCTGCACACGCTGCTTGCCGTGCTGGCCGACAGCCAACTGCTTCAATCCGCCCGCGACGTCTCCGACGGCGGCATCGCTGTTGCACTTGCGCAGGCTGGATTCCCCTTGGGAATTGGCGCGACAGTGGAGCAGGATCAGTCTTTGATGGTTCATCCTCTCTTCGGCCTATTCGCGGAACCTGCATCCACCCTGCTCGTTACCTCCGAGCCTAACCAGGTGGAAGCGATTGAAGAGTTGGCCGATCAGTATGGCTACTTCGCCGCACGCATCGGCACCACCGGCGGCAACCGCCTGGAAATCAACGTCTATCGACAGCCCATGATCTCCGCATCACTCGCCTCTCTCCGCGCGCCTTGGTCCTCCGCTTTGGAAGCCACTCTCCACGGCGAGGTCACCGCATGATAAAGCTCCTCTGCCAGGGAGTCATCGGCGTCGAGGATTCCACTGGGCAACTGACCACTGACCACTGTCCACTGTCCACTGTCGCCGAAGGCGACAAGCTCCACGAAGAATGCGGCGTGGTCGCCATTCACGGCCACCATGACGCTGCACGCCAGGCTTATCTCGGCCTTTACGCCCTGCAGCATCGCGGCCAGGAGTCGGCCGGCATCGCGACCGCAGATGGGCAGCATCTCGCGAACATCAAGGGCATGGGCCTGGTGTCTGAGATTTTCACCGACGACGTACTTGCCAAGCTTCCCGGCACCATGGCCATCGGCCACACCCGCTACTCGACGACAGGAGATTCGGCACTGCTGAATGCGCAGCCGATTCGCGTCGACTCCACCAAGGGCCTCATCGCCATCGCGCACAACGGCAACCTGGTCAACCTGGGCAATATCCGCACACGCCTGGAACGCGACGGGGCTTATTTCCAAACCACGTCAGATTCCGAAATCATTGTTCAGCTCATCGCACACTCGAAATCGTCGACCCTTGTAGACGCAATCGCCGACTCGCTCTCGCAGGTCGACGGCGCTTTCTCTATCGTGATGATGACGCGCGACCGCATCTTCGCAGCCCGCGATCCCCGCGGCTTCCGGCCACTTTCAATGGGCCGCATCAAGAATCCCGGCGCGGCCGACACCATCATCTTTGCCAGCGAAACATGCGCGTTCGATCTGCTTCGCGCCGAATATCTACGCGACGTTCTCCCCGGCGAACTGGTTATGGTTACTGAAGACGGCGTGACCAGCCGCCAGTACTCCACCGGCGTAAAGCAAACCAGTTGCATCTTTGAGCACGTCTACTTCGCGCGGCCCGACAGCCGCATCTTCGGCCGCTGGGTGCAGGAGAGCCGCGACCAGATGGGCCGCCAGCTTGCACGCGAATCCGGCGTTCCCGCGGACCTGGTTGTCCCCGTCCCCGACTCCGGCGTGACGGCTGCGCTGGGCTACGCGGAAGAGAGCGGAATCCGCTTCCGTCTCGGCCTCATTCGCAACCACTACGTTGGCCGCACCTTCATTGAGCCCGAGCAGCGCGTACGCGACTTCGGCGTCCGCCTCAAGCTCAACCCTGTGCGCAATCTCCTCGAGGGCAAGCGCGTCATTCTCATCGACGACTCCATCATCCGCGGAACGACAAGCCGGAAGATCGTGCGCATGGTCCGCGGTGCCGGAGCAAAGGAAGTTCATCTCCGCATCAGTTGCCCGCCGACAATTTCGCCGTGCTTCTACGGCGTAGACACTCCGAGCAAGCGCGAACTTATCGCCGCCAACAACTCCATCGAAGAGATTCGCCGCTTCATTGAAGCCGATTCATTGGCGTACCTTTCGCTCGAAGGACTGCTCAAATCTTGCGACGGCGAGGAGCATAACGGGTACTGTACCGCCTGCTACACCGGCAACTACCCGACACAGTGGGTCGATGTGGATGAGATTCTGCCGGCAGCCGTCACCATCTAATCCACCGCAGATCTTTAGCCCACGACCGATTCACAGGTCCAGTGCTAGAGTTTCCAATTGAGCGGTTCGAGATCTCTTTTCGGCGACGCGCACACAGCCCCATGGATGCTGCTCACTGACAATGACAAATTCTTCTCGCTGCCGGAAGTAAGAAATCGCATTCGAGTGCCCGTGAAAGATCCCAGCGTCCATCTCTGGACCGACGATTACTCGAGTCTCCTGCCCCTAATCCACTAGGGCGGTACCGGACACCGTCTGAGCGTACCAAGGCGCATGCGAAAAAGATGGCGCGCCTGGCCCATGGGGATTTATTCTCTCGTCGCAGGGCCAGAATTTTCGGTTCTTCCCCTCATGCTTCCCTAAACCGAACATTCACCCGCGGGCCAAGTTGAAGTGATTCAACCGATCCAGTACTCCCCTCACATCAATGGAGGTATCCATGCAACGCCGTTCCTTTCTCAAAGCCGCAAGCGCCATGCTTCCCGCCGCTTCCCTTAAGAATTTCGCACTCGAACAAGCCGCCCAGCCCGCAAGCGAAATTCATGTCGTCGGCTCGGGTCAGGATCGCTTCGGAGCTTCGCACTCGCTCGGATTCAGTTCCATCCTTTTCAAGGTTGCAACCCGCGACACAAACGGCGCGCTCTTCGCGATTGAACACGAGAATCTCCTCAAGGGTGGTCCTCCGGTGCACCTCCACCTGCATCAGGATGAATGGTTCTATGTCATGGAGGGCTCGGTGCTTTTCCAGGTAGGCGACGAGCGCAAGCTGCTGCATGCTGGCGAATCCGTTCTGGGCCCGCGCATGATTCCCCACGGATTCTCTGGAGTCGGCGAAAAGCCGGGACGCATGCTCATCTCGTTCACCCCCCGCGGGCTAGATGGAAGAGTTCTTCCGCGCCATCGCTATCCCGAATGGGCCCGCCATGGATGCGGAAGTCTTCAGCCGATATGACATGCAGTACGTCGGCCCGCCAATCAAGGTGTAAGAGCCAGCCTCAGCCGCCCATCACACCGCTTTTCACTTCAACGCTGATTACGCGCAGCTCCGACGTGCCCACGCTCTCAAGCGTGTGCGGCGGCAGCGGCCCTGACCACAACGCACTCCCCTCAGGCAACTTCCGGCCTGCACGGCTATCCACCACAACCTTGCCCTCACCGTTGCGGCGCACAAAGTCGCTCCAGCTCATGATGTAAAGAGCGCTCGGCCATTGATGCGTGTGCAGTGGAACCGTTTCTCCCGGCGCAACTCTCGTGTCGAGCACACGCACAGCCTCATTCTCCAACAGAAGAACATGATGCCTGGGCGCGGCGCGCAATGCATCAAGCTCTTCCGGCCAGTCTTTGGGATTTGCTTCTTGCTGCACGCTGCCTCCGCTTGCGCTGGAGTTGCGGATCATTGTCGAGAACCTGATGCATTTTCGAGTTGAGTGTTATCACAACTTCGGGTGCCCCATCCTTTGTGNNTACCATGACCGCGTGATTATGTAATCGCCGGAATGTAGCGCCGGTCTCCAGACCGGCTGTCGCGCGGTCATCCACGCCCGCGTTCGTCCATTAGCAATTACCAAATCAAACAGCCAAGGTACTAGGGCACCAACTTCGTCGCCGCTTCTCGCGGTCCGATGATCCTGAAGTTTCCGCTGCAGTGCATCATGCTCATCAGATAAAGTAGCCCGTCGTAGTATCTCTGCTCACCCGCGGGAACCGGCATCTTCCACAGCGCATCCACGAATACTTTGGCAGCCGGCCCATCCTCAGCCGCAAGGCTGCCTACAGCTGCCGTCGCCACCATGCCCGGCGAGTGACGCTTCGACTGTGGCTTGCCGTCGAGCGTGTACACATCCACAAAGCTGTCGACACCTTGCGCGGACAAAAACTTCTGCACTCTCCCGCTCAGCAGTGCCTCGCGCTCGTCTTTGCGCCACCATGAGTAGTCAACACTCCAGTTGCTCACGCTGCGCCACGAGTCGTACATGAATGGCACGGCAGTTCCATCGCGTCCGATTACTGGCGTTCCGTCAAAATTACTCCGGTCCGGTGTCAGCCCAGTCTCCGGCCCTGTCACGCGATTGAGAAGGTCCCGGCTCACATCGGCAGCCGTTGCCCAGAACGCGCGATCCTCCACCGGACCCCAGCGCGCCCACAGTTCGTAAAACGCGGGCAGGTGATACGACGCGTCTGTGACACCGCCAGGGAGGTTGGGCACAAATTTGATCATGAAGTGGTCTTCGTCCACCATCGGCCCGATCGTCTCTTCGCGCGGCGCGCGGCCAAAACGAAAGGCAGGCACTGGCTTTCCAGCGGCAGCCGCCTGCTGCTCAAGCTTGTGATTGTTCGGGCTCGGCCACAGATGATCGGGCGGAACAAAAGGCGGATCGTTGGGATGAATATGAAACGGGCCCGTCCCCGTCAGCACTGGATGATGCCGCATTCCATGCAGAATCTTGTCCGCTTCCGCCTGGTAGTTGTAAATGCCCTTCCCGTTGCCCCAGCGATGCGCGGCAAAGTAGAGCGCCATTGTGAAGTATTCTTCTCCGTCCGGCGCAGCGCCCGTGGAACGCGGTGTTCCGTCGGTACTCATTGACCACGCGAAGTACCCCACTGAAGGATTCTTCGGGTCAGTAATGAGCATGTAAGTATGCGACCAGTTCCACAGCGCATCGAACTCGCGCTTCTTGTTCAGCTCCACGGCGATCATCATGCCGTAGCTCATGCCTTCAGTGCGCGCGTCGTTGTTGGCCCAGTCGGTCATGTAAGCCAGGGGTCCGTTTTCATTGACCCCGGTCTCGAAATAGATGCGCTCTTCCTGCCCATCGCCATGGAACAGTTGCTGAAATGCCTTCTCTATCCTGGCGCGGCTCTCAGCCGGCGCGTGCCCCTGCTCCGCAAAAAGGTCGCGGTACGTATGGGTCTTGTACGCGCCGCTGCCGTCGCCCGGCATTCGTTCAATCTTCCCAAGAGATGCATTCAGGACTGGCGCGTTCGTGTGCGGCGCCGGTATTGGAGAACTCGGGGGCGCCTGCGCGGGACTGCCGGCCGAAGCCTGTAATCCCGCCCCGCGCATTGCCAAAAGAAAGACACCCGCCGCAAGCAAGCAAAAACGAATCAAGGTTTTCATCCGATAGACCTTCGTCGGAATTCTACTTGATTCCGATCACCATTGAATCCGGTCCGATCAGATGTTCCACGCGCGTCTCCTTGAAGCCTGCTTCCTTCATCCAGCCCATGCAGTCCGCCCCGGTGTAATCGAATCCGCCCGGGGTTTCGATGAGCATGTTCAAACTCATCAGCAGGCCAAATGCGTTCTTTGACCGGTCGTCGTCGATGATCGCCTCGTAGACCAGCAGCGCGCCGCCCTTGGGGAGAGCATCGTATGCCTTGGCGATCAGCATGCGCTTCTCTTCCAGGTTCCAGTCGTGCAGAATGTGCCCCATCATAATCACGTCGGCGCCGGGTATCGGATCCGTGAAGAAACTTCCCGGCTGGAATTGCAACCGCGACGACAGTCCGTTGGCTTCAACATACTCTTCAAAAACCGGACCCACTTCCGGAAGGTCAAATCCGATGCCCAGCAGGTGCTGGTTCTTCAGCAAGACCTGCGTCAGCAAATCGCCCTGTGCCGGCCCAGCGTCGACCACTGTCCTGTAGTTCGCCCAGGGAAACTTCGCCGCAATTCCAAGGTTCGCGCCACGGCTCACTCCCGTCATGGCTCGGAGAAATCCCTTCAGCCTGGCCGGATCGGCGTACAACGCGGCAAACGTCTCCGCGTTTGGTCCCGCTTCGCCTTGCGGCTGGCCCGTTCTGAGCGCCTGCGTCAGATTGTTCCAGTGCAGGTACAGCCGCCGGTTCGCCATCTCCAGCATGCCGCCGATGTACGATGGTTTCGCCTTGTCGAGAAACAAGTCAGTTGACGGCGTATTCGAGTAAACTCCGTCGTTGCGCTGCAGAAATCCAAGCGCCACCAATGCGTCAAGAAAATCGCGCGAGGAGCGCGGATGCAAACCCATGCGCCCGGTCAACGTCTCCAGATCCTCAGGGTGCTTTGCCAACTCGGTAAAGACTTCCATCTCCACCGCGCTCAGCAGCGCCTTCGAGGCCCAGAACGACAGGCCCATTTGCAGAATGTGATCGGGTGAAGGTGCGGGCGCAGTTCCAGACCCCTGTGCAGGGGCGGTTGCGGACAGACTCATGTTGACCTCCTTATGGTCGCTTACTTTTGGTTGTCCTTGGGGAAGGATCCCATCGAAACCTGCGAGCAGCACAGGCAACCGACGGGAGGGAAGCCGCATTGAAGCGGACGTTTGCAGTGTAATTGAGTGCGAAGTGACTTGCGAAGGATTTTTTGGTGCCCTGATACGTTTGCGTTTCAGGATTTGACTCTCAGCGCGAGCGGAGTCCTTCAGGCTGATTCCTGCGCGAGAGTTGTCGCGGGAGCCGCCGGCCGGCGCGCCAGGTTCCGGGTCAGCATAAACATGGTTCCCGCCGCCAGCAAACAGGGCAACACAAGGCCTCTGAGTCCTACCTGATAACTCCCGGTGTAGTCCTTCATCACGCCCATCCAGTATGGGCCGACAAAGCCGGCGAACATGGTGATCGTGTTCATGGCCGCAAGGCCCGCCGCCGCCGCACGCCCGGCCAGAAACTGCATGGGGATCGCGTTTGCCGGCCCTAGCATGGCCATGAAAGCGGTGAAGCTGGCCGCCAAAGCAGCCACCACCAACCACGGCTCCTTCGCATAACTCGCCGTCAAATAGCCGGCCGCCATCACGACGCAGGGAACGATGCAATGCAGCGCCCGCTCACCGCTGCGGTCGGAGTGAGCGCTGTTCAGCATCATCCCCGCCGCACCGGCTAGTCCGAAGCATGCAACAAGGAATCCAACATTCGTTGTGCTCCAACCGGTGACTCCCACGAGAATCGCCGGTGCGGAAAAACTGTAGGCGTAGCTGGTCGTAAGCGCGAAAAAGAAGTAGGCGCCGATCATCCACACTTTCGGCGAAAGCAACGCCTGTGCCACCCCGGCTGTGTGATCCAGGTGCGCCTTCGCGCCGTCGGCCTTCAGTTGGGATTCGAGCCACGCCTTTTCGTCCGCTGTAAGCCAGGCAGCTTTGGCCGGGTTGTCCGGCAGCATCTTCAGAATCACCAGGCTGAATACCGCTGTCGGCAAACCTTCTACCAGAAACAGCCATTGCCAGCCCGAAAGTCCGAGCTTCCCGCTTAGTCCCAGCAGCCACCCGGCCAATGTGCCCATTACCACCGAGCTCAGCGGCAAGGAAACATAGAACCGGCTCACCGCCCGCGCTCTCATTCGCGCGGGAAACCACAGCGTCAGGTAATAGACCACCCCGGGATAGAATCCTGCCTCCGCCATACCCAGCAGAAACCGCAGCACATTGAACTCCAGCGGTGTGCGCACAAACATCATCGCTGCTGCCAACAGACCCCAGGTAAACATGATGCGTGCCAGCCACCGTCTCGCCCCGAAGCGCAGCAGCAGCAGGTTCGACGGCACTTCGCACAACGCATAGCCGATGAAGAACAGCCCCGCACCAAATCCATACACCGCTGCGCTGAAGTGCAGCTCCTTATTCATCTGGAGCGACGCAAAGCTGACGTTGATGCGGTCCATGTAGGCCAGCCCGTAGCCCACTCCGATCACAGGCAGCAGCCGCCAGGCAGCCTTGCGCTGCGCCGACTCGCCAATCCGCGCCAGGCGCGCCGCTTCGTCCATATCCAAAGACGGATGCACCGCGTGCATAGAACCGGCAGCAGCCATGGGCGCTCACCTCAGGCAAAGCTTTGGTTTCAGCAGGAAAGAAAGGGGAATGAAGACGGCACAGCCGTGAGCACAATGTACCACAGCCAGCGGTCGGTCGATTTGAACAGCGCCGGGGAACCACACGGGCAACTGCGTACTACGGTTAAATCAGGCTGCGCCGGTCATGCAGCAATTTTCCGGCGCGAGCCGATAAAAGCCAGGAGTTATAAGCTGCTTCTAAATAGTCTTGGTAGCCGTCAGTTCCGTGCCCCAGCTTCCGTCTTCGGTGCCAAACGCGAACTTGATCCCGTCCGCCGAGATCTTTCCCGTGTACACCAGCTTTACTGGACTGCCCTGGTAATCGGTGGTGACTGAGAAAGTGACTGTGTCGCCTTCCACTTTGCCGTCGTGAATCTCGGCGGGCGTTGTCGGCAGCCCATCCAGTGTCCCGGTCACGGTGCTTCCGGCAGCCGTCAAATGAAACGTCAGCGGCACGCTGGTCCCTTCGAAATCGAAGGCGCCTTTCCAGTTCCCCGTTACGTCAGGGGCGCTCGGCTTCACTGTCGGCAGGTCGCCATTCTTCGCCGTCAGCGTCGTGCCCCAGCTTCCGTCCTCGGTGCCAAGGCTGAACGCGATCTCGCCTGCCGAAACTTTGCCTTTGTACACCAGCTTGTAAGTGGTTCCCTGGTAGTCGCTGTTCACCCAAAAGGTGACAGTGTCGCCATCTACTTTGCCGTCGTGGATCTCGGCCGGCGTGTTTGGAAGCCCTTCCACCGTGCCTGTCACGGCGCCGCCCGCAACGGTCAAATGAAACGTCAACGGCACACTGGTGCCCTGAAAATCGAAGGCCCCTTTCCAAGTCCCGGTCAGGTCCGCAGCTTTCGCGGTTGGAAGCACGGCCAGAAAAGCAAACAGTCCCACAAGTCGCAGTACGTTCTTCATGCAGCTACTCCTCCAAAAGGGCTGAGTCTATCACATACACTACCAGCCCAGAGCCCTGGGCCTTGTCCACTATCCACTGTCCTCTGTTCACTGTTTGTGCCTCCAGTCACAGGACGTTCACACACCGGCTGTGATAGCATCCGCTTTTTGGTAAAGAACGCCCGGCGGATTCTACTTCTATTGATCTGCCCAGCGCCGGCCCGAGACCCTCTTCAATGGACGAGGTAGACGGCAGACCCGGACCTGTGGCCCGCAAATTCGGCCACCTGGACGCCTCCCACGGCGTCCCCCCGCTGTCCCTGTCCCTCCCATCCACACCCTGTCATCCTGAGCAGCTTTACTTGCGACGGCGAGTTACGTCCCTCGACGAACCGGCGCCGGATCTCCCCCAAAAAATCCCCGTGCCCCATCCTTTCGCCTTTTTTCTGGCGAAAGGGTGGGATACGACGTCACTCGACCGGCCCGTTCATCCTGAGCGAAGGTCGCCGCGGCGACCGAAGTCGAAGAACCTGCGGTTCGGTTCTCTCTGCTCAAGCACCGTTCCAATTTCTGCATCACCAAGGAGAAGCAAATGAAAACCTACCAGGGAAGTGAGATCCGTAACGTAGCTGTAGTGGGGCATGCGCACAGCGGCAAAACCACATTGATTGCCGCTCTGCTGCATGCCGCGAAGATGACCCCAACCCAGGGCCGCGTCGAAGACGGCTCGGCTGTTACCGCTTATGACGAAGAAGAAGTAGCCCGCGGCGTAACCATGCAGAACGCCGTCGCCTTTGCCGAGTGGCAGGGCGTAAAAATCAATCTCGTCGACACCCCCGGCTTCCACATGTTCACCCACGAAGCCCGGGCCGCACTGCTCCCCGTTGAAGCCGCTGTTGTCCTCGTCAATGCGCAAAACGGCGTTGAAGCAGTTACCGAGCGGGTGTGGAGATATGCCGAAGAAGCCAACGTCCCCCGCATCGTCCTCGTCAACCAGATGGACCACCCCAAGGCCGGCGGCGGCGGCGGACTGAGCGCCCTGCTCGACGATATTCAAGACCGCTGGGGCCGCACCTGTGTTCCTGTCCAGTTGCCCATCTCCGACGCGCAGGGCTTTCACGGCATAGTCGACCTGGTCACCATGGAGGCTTTCTATTACACTCCCGGCGGCGATGGCCGCGGCAAGGTCACCGGCGAAATTCCCGCCAGCGTGGCTGCCGACGCAAAGGCCCGCCACGAAGCGCTGGTCGAACTGGTCGCCGAAGGCAAAGACGAGCTGATGGAGGAGTACTTCGAGAAGGGCACCATCCCCGAAGAGCACCTTATCGCCGCCCTCCACGAAGCCATTCGCGAAGACCGCATCTTCCCGGTGCTGTTTTCAAGCGGCCTGGCCAACATGGCCCTCGACCACCTGCTCGACTTCCTGAGGGTCTACGCTCCCTCGCCGGCCGAGCGCAATCCCTACATTGTGAAAGACCTGAACGCGCCGGCCGATGCCGAGGACAACATTACCACGCGCAAAGTGGCTGACAGTGAGCCCGCCGGCATTGTCGTCTTCAAGACCATGACCGATCCGTTCGCCGGCCGCATCACCTTCTTCAAGGTCATCAGCGGCATCATCAAGAACGACGCCACATTGCAGAACTACACCCGGCGCACCGAGGAGCGTTTCTCCCACCTCGCCGTCATGCAGGGGCGCAAAGCCGTTGAAGTCCCCGAGCTCCACGCCGGAGACCTGGGAGCAGTGGCCAAGCTCCGCGAAACGCTCACCGGCGACACCCTCGGCCAGAAGGGCGCCGACATCCAGGTCGAAATCGCTACGCCACCCGAGCCGGCCATGACCTACGCCATCGAGCCGAAGACCCGCGCGGACGAGGACAAGCTCGCCCCCGCCATCCACAAGCTCATGGAAGAGGACCTGCTCATCCGCTTCTTCCGCGATCCGCAGACCAACGAGTTCCTCATCGGCGGCGCCGGCCAGCCGCACATCGAGGCCATCGTCAGCCGTCTCAAGAAGCGCTACCATGCCGAAGTCCACCTCAAGGCCCCCAAGGTTCCTTACCGCGAAACCATCCGCGCCAAGGCAGAAGCCCAGGGCCGGCACAAGAAGCAGACCGGCGGCCACGGCCAATTCGGCGACTGCAAAATCCGCATGGAGCCCATGCCCCGCGGCGGCGGCTTCGAGTTTGCCAACGAGACCTTCGGCGGCTCGGTTCCCCGCAACTTCATCCCTGCCATTGAGAAGGGCATCGTCGAGTCAGCCGCCCGCGGCTACCTCGCCGGCTACCCGGTCGTCGACTACAAAGTCACCGTCTACGACGGCAGCTACCACGACGTCGACTCCAACGAAATGTCCTTCAAGATGGCCGGCCGCCTCGCCTTCCGCAAGGCAATGGAGTCGTGCAAGCCCTGCCTCCTCGAACCGGTAATGAAGGTAGAGATCGAAGCCCCCGACGAGTTCGCCGGAACCCTGATGGGCGACCTCAACAGCCGCCGTGGCCGCGTTGCCGGCATGGAGTCCAAAGGCCGCACCACGGTCATCAACGCCCAGGTCCCCATGGCCGAGATGCTGACCTACGGCACTCTCCTAACCTCCATGACCCAGGGAAAGGGAAGCTACCGCATGGAAATGGACCACTACGACATAGTCCCCCAGTTGGTAGCCGACAAAATCCTGGCCAACGCCAAGCGGCCGGTGGAGGAAGAGGAAGAGTAATCTTTGCAGTGTGGTCAGCCCCTCCATGCGCCACATATTGGTGCATGGAGGAGTTACCGGAAGAACGATTGTTTGAATTGAGCGAGGTCTTAAATGGGTGGAGGAGGCTCCATTGTCAATTTTGGCGAGCTATCGAAGCCCGCGACTGTTTTGATCGAGAAAATATCTGCCGCCATTGGTGGAATTTTCAAGCCATATCAAATCATTCGAGTAGCGAAAGCTGAGGCTGAGGCAGACAAGATCCACTCCGAATCTCAAATCCAAATCACCGACGTCCATCGGCGCGCTATGCACCGCTTTCTCGAGGAAGAAGCAAAGAAGCAAACGAATATCGAGGACATTACTCAAAAAGCCTTACCATTACTTACTGAGTCTCGCATAA
>PKXI01000303.1 GCA_003133425.1 Acidobacteriaceae bacterium | reverse complement strand
CCTTGGCCATTTAGAACTGCTGTCGACACATAGCCGGGCTTGACATCGATTCGCTTCTCGCACAGAACTCACTCGACGCCGTCAGGCAAATCTACCGGTATCCCGAACTGGAGAGGGTCTATTATTCTTTCGCAACCAAGTTCTGCAGCTGGCACAAGCCCGAGGTGTATCCCATCTTCGACAGTTATGCCGTTGAAAGTCTTTGGTCATACAGGAATCAAGACCATTTCACGCGGTTTCTTCGGCAGGACCTTTGGTACTACGACAGATTTGTCGCGACGGTAACCGCTTTTCGCGACTTCTATAAGCTGGACTGTCTGACATTCAGGCAAGTAGATAAGTTTCTCTGGCGTTCGGGTGACCGGATTCTTCGAGCCATGGAACAGAAGAAGGCGGCATCCGAAATCGAAGTTGATTCCAGTGCATCACCCGAGCCTGAACTAGCTGAAGACCCGGACATGCTGAATGACCCCATAGCCAACATCATGTCTAATCGCTATGCGCTGAAGACAGCATTAGAACTAGGATTGGGAACAGAGGAAAAGATTAGGGCGCTGATTGGGCCGACTGAACTGCCGGAAGGTGAGGAGTAGCCGCCAGTCTGAGTCGATGATATCTGTATTCGTCTAGTCTGAAGTCCGTATGCTCAGTAGCCAAGCAATCCGCTCATTCCCCCCAGATTAGGTTGGATATTCCTTCAACAGCGGCGGCCCTTTGTGCCCACCATGTCCCCGTGTAAATGTTTTGCGTAACGTCCACGGTCGAATGGCCCATGTTGTCGCGGGTCACTTCAGGGCTTGCACCGGTTCTCATGGAAAGGCTGGAGTGCAGGTGCCTTAGTTCATGGAACGTGCAGTGTGGAAGCTTTAGTTTTTCTAGAGTTGGCTTGAGATGACGTTTGAGCAGGTTGCGCCTGTTAATGGGTGCACCATTGCGAGCGCAGAATACAAGGTCGTCCGGCTTACGGTACTTCGTATCCTTCCACGCAGCTTCCAAGCATTTCCTCATGGCAGCGTTCAAGGGAATCTCCCGGTCTCCGGCATCCGTCTTCGTATCGTCGAACTCCCCTTCATAGAAGCGCTCTTGAATCTGGATGCGGTCTTTCAGAATCCGCTTCCACCGTAATGCTGCAACTTCTCCGAACCGGAGTGAACCGTTAATCATGAGTGTGGCAATTGCATTCGTGGGAGAGGGTAGGGCTTCCAGCAGATTTCGTATATCAGCTGGGGTCATGGTTATGTTGCCGCCGTAATAAGCGAGGCAAGCGAACTCCAACCGAAGGATTTTCCTTAAGCAGCCCCCAGCGCTTGCCTTCGTTGAGGACGACACGAAAACAGCCGTGAAGGTTACGAATTGTCTTCGGTGCAAGATTCGTTTGAGCATTGATGAAATCCTGCACGGCAAGCCTATACAACTCCCACAATGGCCGACCTGTCAGCCAGACGGTCAGCGTTACTGAGTCGAATGGCAAGGTGAGCTCCACGACCACCATCGGTGGCAAGCTGCTGCCATAAGAAGCAACCAAGCGGATATGAACGCCCTCTGCGAATTCGCCGGGGGCTTCCTTTTTGCGTGCAATGTGACACCAGCAGTCATTCTGAAGGGTGGTTCACAAACCCACATCCGGAGCCCCTAAAACACCCCTGTTTTTATGGGCTTTTCTGCGTGCCGCATCTCGTCACGAGCGTGGTCAATAGCGATTAGTCAATGAGCCGCTATAAGGAGACTTCCCCCGTCTTCACGGTTGGGCATATAGTGAACGATAAGATGCCCCTTGACCCACGCGCAGTCCACATCTACACGGACGGTTCCTGCTACCGCAATCCCGGTGGCAGTTCTGGTTGTGCGGCAATAGTCCAGTATCGGGAGCATCTCGGGCGAGGCGACGAACAAATTGTTGATTTCGGGTGCTCCGAAAGCAGCAACAACCGAATGGAGTTGCTTGCGTGCATTCAGGCACTGAAATGGATTCGTTGCAATTCTCCATGGCCGGGCGTTTCACGTGTGCAGATTGTGACGGATTCTCGATATGTGAAGGACAACATTATTCGAGCGCAAAGCTGGCGGAAGAACGACTGGCGAAATCAATATGGAGAGCCGATAGAGAACAGAGACCTTTGGAAAGAATTCCTCTCTTCCCACCAAAAGGTAGGGACGATTGTTCATTTCGAATGGACAGCCGGGAAGAAGACGCCCATCTTGAAGACCATTGACCGAGCAGCGAAGAGTGCTGCAAAGCGCGGAGGTACTGACGTTGACCGAGGTTATAAGCCCGGCCTTGTTGCCCGGTCACTTTTTCCGGGAGCGGCCACACGGTTTCCCGCCTGTGGACAGGTTGCTGTGATACGACCCTATCGCCAAAGTCCTATCAGAAAGACTGAGCGGAAAGTGAGATTCGATGTTTTCGCGGAAGAGACGGACACCTACACCGCAAGTTGTTATGCGTTGGCTTCTCCCTCAATCGCAGACCAACTTCATCGTCAGCATGGATACCGAGTACGATTCAACGATGACCCGAACTATCCCCAGATTATTGAAATAATCGAAGAGGTCGCGATTCCAAATCGTGTGAACCCATGACGGAAGCACTCCGCCGAAGACGGGGCATTCGAGGGCAAATCAAGGGGTACCAAGTCAATGTCCCAAAAGCAGAAAGCCAGAAAGCTAAACGGTAGGAAAGACCATTGGCTCCCGCAGGGGTACATGCGTGGGTTCGTTGCTCCCTCACGTTCCGCGGAGCCACGGCCTCTTTTCTGTTTCGACCGGTACACGCAAAAGTGGTCATGCGTAAGCACAAGTGAAATCGGATTTGGCAACGGCTTCTACGACTATGCGAGGGGAACCAAGCACGAAGCCAGCAAGCACCCTGACTCAGTGTTTGCACGCCTTGAGCGGGAATTCCCGCAAAAACGTGAGCAGTTGGCCGCGAATCGGTTTGAATCGTGGGAGCAACATAAGGACTTCTTGATTGAGTTCATGCAAATGATACGGGCTAGGTCACCGCTCGCGATGGAACAGCATCAATCGGTAGCTCGCAGCTATCGTGGTTCGGTCATAACGAGCGTGGCTCCAGACAGGATGTCTGTCACAGTGGATTCGATGGAATTACGACCTCTGCCGGGCCCTGCTGTCAGGAATATAACCATCAATAGGATGCTGGAAGACGTTCAGGCCGGGGCATCGTGGGGAAGCGGTATGGATTGGTGTTTGCGCTATACCGACAATGAAGCTGACCCTTTCTGCACGACAGACCAAGCAGCCGTCGTGAGGGGTTCCGCCTCCGGACCTGATGCCAACGAGCCAGTAAGCTTTGAATTGCTTGCTCACCCGGAGACACTGGTCATATTCCCCCTGTGCTGGCAGTCGTGCCTTTTCGGCAGTCCGCGGAAATTCGACAAATCCTATGACTTGGCTGACCCACAACAGCTTGAAGGATTGCGCCATGAGCAAAAGGAGCGGTGCAACAGGTTTGTCATCGCGCCAATGATTTATTAACCCACGACAAACGCTAACGTTCATCGCCCCGGCCTGTTCTAGTTTCTCATCATCCCGAGTCTGCCTAGCTTCTTTTGGAGCCGACTGAATGTGCTCTCTAAGTCGTCATTGAAGGGTCGTCCGTCCCTTACTTCATGAAGCCCTTCGTTCCAATCTGGTGGCCCCAAAATTCCGTTACTTCGAAAATGCGCTGAAAAGCTACTTCCACCGTGTGGATGATGCTCTGAGCATCCTTACGGCCAATAGCGTCGGACGGCGAATACACCTTGTCGTCCTTTAGGTTCACATACATGGCGTCATTCCGGGCGGTGAACTTCGGTTTCTGCACTTCCACGAAGGTTCCATCGGAAGACAGATAATCCTCCGCGTCATTTGTTGCCCAAGCCATTCTTTAATTTTCTTTTCGTGCTTGAGAAAGACTTTCTGAAACTCAACCTCCGTAATGTATCCCGTGAAGACATCCGCAGCGAGTTGGGATTTCGAAATCTCCTCAAGGGCAGTAAAGGCTAACGAATAGGCTCTCGAATATCGCTCTCTTTCAAATAAGATTTCCGCTTCTGCGAGTAGGTCGATTGCGTTGTTGTGAGCGGCTCGATGAAGAGTGAGATAAAGTTCCTTCTGCATAATGCGACTATACATTCTGTCTATCGTCATTTCCTAAGGAGAGGTCATGCGGAGAACACTGCGAGATTTGGCTGATGCACGCAAAGAGCTACTACAAGTCCAGCGGGAATTCGTCCACCTTCAGAAGCGCATCGACGCTGTGCGACAATGCGTCACGGACTCGCTTACTCGCATCTTTGGTGACGAACGTCCAACATTTGCCGCCTTGTCTGAAGAGGAACTCATCGAGAGGATTGACGGTCGTGCGGTCGCCCGACTTGGCATCACGCTGCAATCTTTGCCATAAGGGGAGAAGCGGTACGTACGGGAAAAGGAAGCAGGGAACTTGCGTGATAGATGGCCCACTGTTGCGCCACCCATGCGTGATTCGTTTGGGGAGGCTGCGTGCTTGGATTCACAGCCGCACCTCCCGCCGTGCGATTCTGCGCTGATGCGAGTTGCCGCCTATGNNCTCACAACTCTATATCGGCAATGATTTAACTTGAATGCAGATGCGGTCTATACCACTTTGGTCTCTGGAGTGCCGCTTACTAGCGGACGGTACGCGGACACCATCCTGCGTGTTCCCCATGGCGAGAATGCCCTTAACGAGTACTCTCCTCTGGTCAGGCATTGGCTCATCTATGAGGAAGCAATCTCGCGTCAACCTTCACTTACACGGAATAGTGGTCCACAACTTCGCGGGGTTTCATCTCGGTGGGCTTTGGCAAAGTGGATTGAACAGGTTTCTGCCGTGCCGTTTCTTTCTCTATCTTGTGCCTCTGAAACGCTGCGACTAATTT
>PKXI01000338.1 GCA_003133425.1 Acidobacteriaceae bacterium | reverse complement strand
CGCACCCGGCTGTAACGCACGCAGTGGCGCGTCCGGCCCAGCCCGCGGCCGCGCCGCATCCGGCCGCGTCCGCCGCAGCACGAACAGCCCCGCAACCGTCAGTAGATAAAACATCAGCGCCGCGAAGATAACGTAATCCAGCAACTGCCCGTAGCTGCCGGAAAGGCACAGCAGGCAGGTCCACGCGCACTGCACCCACAGCGAATTCACCGGCACGCCGCTGCGCGCACTCAGCTTGCCGACAGACTTGAAGAACAGCCCATCGCGGCTCATGGCATAGAACACGCGCGCGCCGGCCAGTGTCATGCCGTTGGCGCAACCAAAAGTTGAAATCAAAATTGCCCCGGCCATCAGCATGGCACCGCCGGAGTGAAAGATCTGACCCAGCGCCGCTGTCGCTACACGATCTTCTGCGGCGTACTGAATGCCGCGCGCCGCCACCGTCGCCCCGTTGGGATCGCCGTGCATCGGCAACACCAGCAAGTAGGCCAGCGACACAAGAAAGTAAACAGTAAGCACAAACCCAGTACCGAGGATCAGGGACAGCGGAAGATTGCGTTTCGGGTTTTTGACTTCGCCCGCGGTGAACGTGATGTTGTTCCATGCATCGGCCGAGAACAGCGACCCTACCTGCACTACTGCAAGGATGACCACAAGGTTCACCAACACAATGGGCCCGCCAACGCCCACCTGTACCGGGTGCATCGTGCTCCAACTCGCATTCTGCCAGAAATGGCCTGAACTGAAATTCGCTTGCCAGGCCTCGCTGCTGCGCCCAATGGTGTAGGCGAGCAGGATGAGTGCCGCCATCGCAAGCGCCTTCGCTGAAGTGAATATGTTCTGGATCAGCGCTCCCAGTCCGACGCCGAAGATGTTGACGATGGCCAGAAAAACCACGATCACGATGCCGGTAAGGTTCGCGGTGCTGACGCCAATCTCCATGTTGCCCAGCACCATTGGTCCGACGCGAAGAGCAGGTACATGGGCGATATGCCAGAGCCAGTGGGTCGTGGAGATAGTCGGAAAAAATACGCCGAGAAACTTTCCGAAGGCTACGCAGACAGCAGCGATGGTTCCCGTCTGGATGACAAGAAATAGCGTCCAGCCGAAGAGAAATCCCCAAAGTGGCCCCAGTGACTCGCGCAGGTAGACATACTGGCCGCCCGCTTTGGGCATCATGGCCGCCAGCTCGCCGTAGCTCAGTGCGCCGATCAGCGTGAGAACAGCCGTGACCACCCACGCGCCCAGGAAGAGCGCGGGAGAGCTGGTGCCCCGGGCAATATCCGCGTCGACGATGTAGATGCCGGACCCAATCATGGAACCGATCACAATCGCCGTAGAGCTGAATAGGCCAAGCGTCTGGGCCAGCCGTGGGGCTTCGCCTGGCTTGGAGGGATCTGGGATGGGAGCGAGGTCGGGAGTTGTCACTTCCAAGATTTTTACCCGAAACATCCGGCTATGTCTCTAGCTTTCTATAATTTCGTGAATTTAGCGAGATTAGATGACCGAAGGCGAAGAGACAAATGGGCCTCTAGACGAGCGATCAGCCAAGAATAGCCTTCCATTTGCGGAACTCAGTCGCAGGGTCCGGCGTGCGAAAGATGGCTGCTGAAACGGCTACTGCATTTGCACCTGCTGCAAGAACCCCTGGAGCGGTGTCCAGCGTTATGCCTGCCGCAGCCGTCAACACCCGCCCAGGACCAGCCTGCTCCCGCAGTCTGCGCACGCCTTCAGTACCGATGGGTTCCTTGGAAGTCCGCTTAGTCGTAGTGAGGTAGACGGGACCGATAGCTAGATAATCCACTGCCTCGCCGAGAATACCTGGTAGCAATGTCTCGCTGCCGCCAAATGTGCCAACGATGCGGTTCGGCCCGACGAGGCGGCGCGCCTCCTCGGGAGGCAAATCGCCCGCATCTACATGCACGCCGTCAAAACCAACCTGTTCAACCAGATCAGCCCTGTCATCGAGAATCAACTTCACATCTTCAGCAGGCAGCGCAATGCGCAGGATGGCGGCGTCCGCCAATAGCTCGGCATCAACGCCGGTCTTGTTGCGGTACTCCAGCAGAGTCACGCCAGCATCAGCCAGTGCCCCGCCTAGCCGCCGCAGAAATTCCGCGCGCCCTGCGGATGGAATCGTCGAAGCATCAAGGATAGGATAGATTTTGGGAAACAAGAAGGCCATGGGGCAAGATTAGACCGTAGAGCCATCTTTTGTCTGTGATCATCTCCTGGTTATCGATACTGAAGAACGACCAGTCCGTTCAATGGTTTCTGGGCAAAGAGAGTGCCCGTGCCCCATCCTTGCGCATTGCATTGTTTCTGGCGCAAGGGTGGGACACTACGACTCTTCACCGAGTGGCTTTTCTCATGCCTGTTCCACGAACAGTGAACCTTGCTTCTTATTCCTTATGCTCCGGGCATTTCATCCGCGGAAGGTCCGTAGGTACCCGGGAGAGGCTTGTCCAGGAGGCGCAGATAGACACCCAACTGGGCGCGGTGGTGGGCCAGGTGGTTCAGCACCCAGGTGCGCCAAACTTCGTACTTCGAATCGTCGATCCATGCCTGGCCGCCCGCGACGAACTTCCAGTTCTCGTCCCACTTCACAGGTGCAAAGTTGCCCAGAATGGCCTTCGTCTCCGCCGTCTCCGTGTCAAAGCGATCAAGGAGCGCCTTCTTGTTGGCTGGCACGTAGGGCTCATATTTCTGATCGGCCGCCATCTCGATCTTGTCCTTGGCCAAGGTACTCGATGCCCATTGGCCGGCAGTCTCAGAAACGTGACCTGCTAACCGGCCCAGACTCATGGATTTGGGGTGGGGTTTGTAGTTGAAATCAGAATCAGCGGGGATGGCCTCGAGTATCTTCCGGGTCCTGGCAACCTCGCGATCATATTCGGCGATCAGTGCTTTGTGGAAATCCATTCGTGCAACCTCCTACGTTGCAGAGCCAGCATAGCCCATCCGCCATGAAAAGGCGAAGAAAAAGCGATAGCGCTTCTGATGTTTTTTGTGGAAAACCACCGCCCTGCCGCGAACCGATCCGCCAGCCACAATGCCCTCATTTGGGCAGGGCAAAGGCAACATAGGCCCCACCGACAGGCCCCTTCGGATCCCGCCCGCCGCTGGAAGCAATCACCACATACTGCCGTCCATCAACCATGTAGGTCGAAGGCGTTGCGATCCCCGCAAAAGGCAGCTCGGTCTCCCACAGCAGCTTTCCCGTCCGACTGTCGAATGCCCGGAACTTCCGGTCAAACACCGTAGCTCCAATAAACACCAGCCCTCCGGCCGTCACAATGGGCCCGCCGTACATCTCAGATCCCGTGTCCCTGATTCCCTGCCGGGCGAGATCTGGATATTCGCCCAGCGGAATCTTCCATAGATATTTACCTGTCTTCAGATCGATGGCATTGAGGGTGCCCCACGGCGGCTTGATCGCAGGATAGCCGTCAGGGTCGAGGAATTTGCGATAGCCCGTGAAAACGTAGTCCGGTGTGGCACTCTTTGCCGTCGTCGCCTGCGACGCATCCNNGCACTCTTTGAAGTCGTCGCCCGCGCCGCAGCGTGGTCGCTCACCTCGAGAAACCGCAGCAGCGCGTCCAGGTCCGGTCCCTTCAAGTCAGGAAACGGCGGCATCGCGCCTTTGCCATTGTGAATCTCCGCGACCGTCTGAGACGCCGTGCTTCGGCTCCCAAGTCCGATCAGCATTGGGAACGCCGGCGCGATTCCCTCCCTGTGATCGCCGTGACAAACTGCACACTTGTCCTTGTACACTGCAGCCCCGGCCTCGTCCGCTGCCGCGTGGCCCGTCATGCTCAGCACGCTCGGGGCAGCCTTCATCTCCGCTACGCCAGTTGGGTTTGCTGTTGGGGCAGCCGTGCGCAGGTAGTCGAGCAGCGACGCGAGCGCCTGGTCGTCCAGGTTGGGGAAAGAAGGCATTCTTCCCGTGCCCTTCTTCACCTGCTCGGTCACCCGCTCAGCAGTCAGTCGATTCAGAAGCCCAACCAGCGAAGGAAACGCAGGCGGCGCCCCTGCGCGGTCCACACCATGGCACATCGCACATTGGCTTTGATATATCTGCGCACCGGGACTTGCGTCCTTTGTTGCAGGAACAAGTCCGCCTGTCCATGCCATCTCCGTCGAGCCAACGTAGATCACATCTGATACTGGGTCAAGAGCCGGTCCACTCCACTCTCCGCCACCATCGAATCCGGGGAACACAACCGTTTGCTTGTCCAGTGAGAACGGCAAGAACTGTCCGCCGCTGCGGAGGGTCCTGAACTCCTTCACCGCCCACGCATGGGCCTCAGGCGTGCGCGTAGTCAGCATGTCTTCCGTCAGCCGCTGGCGGCCAAACGGCACCGGCGCGTCCGGCATCGGCTGAGTTGGAGCGGTCACCTCGCCGGGAACCGTGCTGCCTGGATACGGATGCTCATGAATTGGAAACAGCGGCCGTCCGGTGACGCGATCGAACACGTAGATGTAACTCTGCTTCGTGATTTGCGCCAGCGCATCCACTTTCTTGCCGTTCTGCTCCATCGTAAAGAGCGCAGGCTGCGCCGGAAAATCGCGGTCCCAGATGTCGTGGTGCACTCCCTGGAAATGCCAGAGGCGCTTGCCTGTATTCGCGTCGAGAGCCAGCAGCGTGTTGGCGTAAAGGTCGTCACCCAGGCGGTCACCGCCGTAAAAGTCCATCACCGCCGAGCCGGTTGGCACATACACAATTCCGCGCGCCAAATCCAGCGACATCCCCGCCCAGTTATTAGCCGCTCCTGCGGTCTTCCATGCATCTGTAGGCCATGTTTCGTAACCGGGCTCGCCGGGATGCGGAATCGTGTGAAAGGTCCACCGCAGCTTCCCCGTGTGCACATCGAACGCGCGAATATCGCCGGGAGGCGCCGGGTGCGCTTCAGGATTTCGCCCTCCAACAATAATCAGGTTCCTGTACACAACGCCCGGTGTGGTCAGCGCAATCGATTGCTGCTGATAATCGCTCCGCGGATCATTGCCCAGCCCCTTGCGCAGATCAACGCGGCCCGCCTCGCCAAACTCAGGAACAGGCTTGCCCGTGCGTGCATCGAGGCAATACATGAAATTCATGATCCCCGCAAAGATGCGTTCTTCGTTTCCGTCAGTCCAGTAAGCAACGCCGCGGGCTGGCTGCGTCCCGCCAATCCCCGAATCGAACTTCCACTTCAACTTTCCCGTTGCTGCGTCGAGAGCGACAACTTTCTGTGTCGGCGTATAGGCGTACAGAGTCCGGCCCACAATCAGTGGATTATCCTGGAGCCCACCCTTTTCGCCGGTATCGAAGCTCCAGGCGACCTTGAGTTGTCGTACATTTGCCCGGTTAATCTGTTTCAGGCTGGAGTAGTGGTCTGCTTCGGGTCCCCCGTTATAGGCGGGCCAGCCGACCGTGCTTTGCGCAGCGCAGACTACACAGAGTAGAGGCGAAAGAAGGATCAGAGTTGGCACAGTGATACTAAGCCGCGGATGAGGCGCGCTGGTTCGTTGAAACATAGGTCTACTTCTCGGCTTCCGCTCTTTTTGCCAGAAACCGCTCCATGAAGCCAGTATCAAAGTTGCCGGCGCGGAAGCCCGCGTCCTGGAATATCTCCTGATGCAGAGTGATCGAAGTCTCAACGCCCTGCACCACAAACTGGCTCAGCGCCCGCTCCATCTTGGCGATGGCCTCAGCGCGATCACAACCGTGAACGATCAACTTCGCAATCAGGGAGTCGTAGTAGGGTGGAATAACTCCCTCGGCGTACTGCGCTGTGTCTACGCGAACTCCGTTGCCGCCGGGTACATTGAAGGCCGTGATCAGTCCGGCCGAAGGAGTGAACTTTTGCGGATGTTCCGCGTTGATGCGGCACTCAATTGCATGCCCGCGAATCTCAAGTTTCGACGGCAGGATATCAGTAAGCCGATCACCTGAAGCAATCCGCAACTGCGCCTTCACAAGGTCGACGCCAGTGATGGCCTCTGTGATCGGATGCTCCACCTGGATGCGCGTGTTCATCTCGATGAAGTAGAGCTGTCGGTCTTTATCCATGAGGAATTCGACAGTGCCCGCATTCTGGTAGCCGATATCTGAAAGGCAACGGCAAAGTGTCCGCCCGAGTTCTTCGCGAAGTCGAGGCGCAACCTGCAGCGAAGGAGCTTCTTCAATCAGCTTTTGATGGCGGCGCTGAATGGAGCACTCCCGCTCAAATAGTGAGGCCACGTTGCCATGTTCATCGGCCAGCATCTGAAACTCGATGTGACGTGGATCCTCGATGAACTTCTCCATGTAAAGTTCACCGTTGCCAAAAGCGTTGGCGGCTTCGGCTGTGGCGGCATGGAACAAGTTAGGCAGATCGTCTGCGGTGCGCACAATTCTCATGCCGCGTCCGCCACCGCCTGCCTTGGCCTTCAGAATGACCGGGAAGCCCACCTTCTTCGCCCACACCTGGGCTTCCTCTACCGACTCAAGAATGCCGTCGGAGCCAGGCAGGATGGGCACTCTGGCCCTCTTCATCGCCTGGCGGGCCTTTTCCTTCTCGCCCATCAGGCGCGTCACTTCGGGCGGAGGTCCGATGAACTTGATGTTTGATGCGCGGCAGACTTCAGCAAAATTCGCGTTCTCGCTCATCAACCCGTAGCCGGGATGAATCGCGTCCACATCCGCGATTTCGGCGGCCGAGATCACAGCAGGTACATTGAGATAGCTGTCAGCCAGGCGCGGAGGACCTATACAAATTGCCTCATCGGCAAAGCGGACGTGCAGCGCGTTGCGATCTGCTTCACTGTAAACAGCAACTGTGCGAATGCCGAGTTCCCTGCAGGCGTTCAGAACGCGCAGTGCAATTTCGCCTCGATTGGCAACCAGAACCTTACGAAACATTCATACCCTTTGCGCGCGAAACTAACCCAGCCGGACGGAGAAGAGGGGCTGCCCAAACTCGATGGGCTGACCGTTGGAAACGAGGCATTTTACGATTTCGCCGGAAGCATCGGATTCGATCTCGTTCATCAGCTTCATGGCTTCGATGATGCAGATGACCTGGCCTTTTTCGACGTGATCGCCGGGCGCGACGAATGCCGAAGCACCAGGCGAAGGCGAGCCGTAGTAGGTACCGACGATCGGCGATTTCACCAGGTGCAAGCCGGCATCAGGGTCCTCGGCTGGAGCCTCGGGAGGCGCTGCCGAAGAAGGATGCGCCGCGGCAGCCGCGGCCTGGGCCACGCCCGGGGGAGCCGTTGCGAGCAGACGCGCCAGATCGTTCAGTCCTGCCGGTGCGGTTTCCTGCTGGTTGAATTTGAGCCGGATCTTCAAGTCGCCGCGGTCCAGATCGAACTCAGCAACTTGGTATTCCTTCAGAAATTCAATCAACTGCTTCAGGTCTGCAATATCCTGTGCTTTCATTAGTTCCCTAACTCTTACACATTCGTGTGGTTCGGGCCGGTCAAAACGACGGAGCTGCCCAGGGTTTCAAAAACATGCTTTCACAGTTCAATGAGCGCCTTGGGTGCGGGGGTCAACACCTGGCCTCCGGTTGGAGTCACAGCAACCATATCCTCAATGCGGATGCCGAACTTACCCGCTAGATAAACTCCAGGTTCGATAGTAACAACCATGCCGGGCATCAGCCTGGTTGCTTGCCCGGCACCGATACGCGGCGATTCGTGAATCTCCAGCCCGACCCCATGGCCTGTGGAGTGGGAAAAAGCCTCCGCCAAACCTTCCCTGCGCAATACTGAACGTGCCGCTTCATCAACCTCGTCGCACCGCACGCCCGAACTCACCGCAGCCACTGCAGCCTCCTGGGCCTCCAACACCGCGTTGTAGGCGTTCCGCTCTTCCGCCTTCGGCCTCCCCAGGTAGACGGTACGCGTCATGTCCGAGCAGTAGCCTCCGTGGATTATACCGAAGTCAAGGGTAAGAAAGCCCCTTCGAGGCAGCGAAGCACTGGTGGCTCTCCCGTGTGGAAGGGCCGAACGCACCCCTGAGGCCACAATGGTCTCAAACGACATGCCCTCAGCACCCATCAGTCTTGCCTGGTGTTCGAGTTCGGCTGCCACCTCAATCTCAATAAGACCTGGCCGAATGAAGCCCAGCATGTGGTCAAAGAGCTTGCAGCCTACAAGCGCAGCCTCAATCATCAAGGCCAGTTCGTCTTCATCCTTGATACGGCGCAAAGGCTCAACCATGGGCGCGGGCAAAGCTGAAAGGAAGGCGCGGCGCAAGCTTGACGGCAGTGCTGCCTTCCAGCGAGCCAGTTCGGCCACAGTGGTGCATGCGGGGTCAAACCCGGCAACCTCGACTCCTGGCTGGGCCGCCAGCCACTGGATCGCCGCTGAAGCCGGGGCCCCCGATACAATCTCCACGCGCGCGGCCTGGACCTCTTCCGTAGCCTGGACCCTGTAACGGCCGTCAGTAAACAGCCGGGCGGCACGGCTGGTAATGGCCAATGCCGCACTAGAGCCGGTAAATCCGGAGAGATAGCGAAGGTCGGGAAGGTGGGTGACTATGAGCCCTGGGAGCCCGGCTCGTGTCAATTTGCGGCGTAGTGCGCCGATGCGGCGGAAGTGATCCACACGGTAAGAATAACAGGGGTTACAGATCGGATATCTGTGATCTGAAAAGCGCTTGAAACCGGTGCCCCACGATGGATAACAGGGTTCCCGCCCATCTGAGGTTGTGGGTGCTGCGCCATTCGAGATCACGGGCCGACCCCCAGGCAACGAGGGAATTTGCACGCCCCATATCGAACGGCAGAACCTCAGCTTAAGGATGTGGATGCGCCAAATGACGCGGCTGACCAATGTGTTTTTAAAGAAGTGGAGGGAACCGACAAGCCGCGTACCCTCAATGGTTTGCGTAATACAACTTTTGGAGGATTCATAAAACGCTGCGCGTGATGCCTTCTATAGAGGTTGGTAACAGAAAGGGATGGGACATGAGGGACATTCGCGCGGACTTACAAGAACGGCTGGATGCAGTCGGGAGAGACAGAGAAGATCTTCAACGGCGCATATCTGAAATAGATCAAATCGAGACTGTAATTAAGGCGCTCTTGAAGCGCGAGAGCGAGAACTTCGGCGCGACCTCGCCTGCGGTTGTGGAGAGAGACTTTGGCAGTTTTGGCGCTAAAGACGCCATGAGCAAAGACGACATGAGCAAAGAAGCCATGAGCGTAGTGAGACCGGGCCACTGGGGCGAACTACGAGTAGGCTAGAAGGCCGAATATCACGCTGCTAAATCGGCGGTGGATCCACCGCATCAGGAACCGGCGGCCCGGGGTTCGATTCTGAGATTTGGGATTCTGACCCCGAAACCTGCCCTTCTACAGTGCCGGCCGAACAGGCTTCTTCTGGCGGGGATCTACCTCGGCTTCCGCAGCCTGCATGTCAGACTGGCGGTCCATCCATTCGTCCAGTCGCGACCGCTTGAAGCGCCATCGGTTACCCAGCTTGAACGCAGGCACAAAGCCGTCCGAGGCATATTTGTAGAGCGTATCTGGCGAGATGCCGAGATAGTCGGAAGCCTGGCGGATGTCCATCACTTCGCGCACTTCAGGGACAAGCAGATTCGAGCGGACCGCGGCATTGCGCATGATTGCCTCCTGAAGGGCGAACGACTCAGGGTGGATTCCGGAAAATCTGCCGGTAGTGTTGTATATAACTCGGATTCCCCCATAATTTCAAGGGTTTTCAGGCATTTACGGGAAGTTGATCCTCTTTTCGTCTCCCTTTCCGGGACGCCAAAGCCCGGTACCCACGGGTAGACCCTGCCGGTTGTGGCTGGACTATGCGCAGGCCCAAGCAATTGGGTCATTAGGGCGGATGGTGCGAAAATAGCGAAATTCGGGCTGGATTGGTCGACAACCGAAAAAGCCGACCTTGCCGAGCGGCCTCCGACTTGATTTGCCACCCTACATTCCCTTGCGCCACCAGGTGGTTTTCTCGTCGCTCAGAAATCTGGTCTTCTCGCCGCGCGACAGGTAGAAATCCAGTACCTCATCCTTATGAAAAATGGAGCAATCCGGCCACGAAGTGTCCTTCTCAAGATGAGTTTGGGTCTGATGGTTGTCCACCAGAGTGATCTCTTCGGGAGTACACTCGACGACCTGCTGCGCCTTGAGAGAGAACGCAGTCCCGGAAGGCGGCTCCGGAGGCATCTGATTGGCAATCTTCGTCAGCAGCAGAATGAACACAAACACAGCTGCGAAAATGGCAATTCTTTTCATGACCCGAGCGAGTCCCTGGAGTGCCCTTCACGCACTCAAGAGGAATGCGCTGGATTCACGGATGGTTGGTTCCGGCTAAAGGCTTCTCCGGAACCAATGTAAAGCGAGTCTGTGTATAACACAAGCCCAGAACGCAATCTCCGCAGAGTTGGCAAAGGTCTCCGTTTTGACGGCAACTCGCGCCTGACCGCAGCCTGCTTGTTGAAGAGATCCAGCCTTAGTTCTGGTCGTCGCGCCGATGTAGCGTCGGCTTGTCATCGCTAGTCGAATTGCTGTCGTCGGTCTGGCTCGTTTGGCTGCCGGAAGTATCGGTTCCTGTGCTTGCCCTGCGCAAGGACGGCCTGGTGACGCCCTTGGTATCGGTGAGGCGCCGCTTGTTTTCGATTCGCGCCAAACGAGCCTTGACGTCGTCGAACTCCGACGTGGTGACCATGTACTCGTCTTTCGCCGGCAGAATGCGAGCGATCTCTTCCTGCGAGTGCAGGATACGGTCCGGGGTTTGCGGATGGTCGGCAAAGACCTTGGCCACGGCACCGGGCTTGCGCTTCTCAAGTGCCTGGATCTTCTCAAAGAAGGTGATAAAGGCCTGCGGGTCGTAGCCGGCACGGTACATGTACTGCACGCCCAGGTAGTCGGCCTGGCCCTCGAACTCGCGGGAGAACTTCATGAAAGTGATGGGGATTGCAATCGAGGCCGCTTCATAAATTCCGTAACCGGTCCAGCCGCCGATGAAAATCAGTGGAATGGTTCCCAACTGCGCGTAGTTCAGTCGCGTCATTTCGCGCACCGCGTGGTGGGCGCAGACGTGGGCCGTCTCGTGGGCCATCACGCCGGCCAATTCGGCCTCCTCGTCGGCATTCAGGATCAACCCTGAGTTGACATAGAAGAAGCCGCCCGGCAAGGCAAAGGCGTTGATCTCGTCCGAATCAATCACCTTGATCGTAAACGGCACCTTGCAATCGGAGTTCTTGACGATGTTCTGGCCGATGCGATTTACGTACTCGGTGATAACCGAATCGTTGATGAATTTGGAGCTCTTCTCGATTTCGTCGGCGTAGCCCTTGCCCATCTTGATCTCGGTATCGGTGGAATACCAGTTTCCCAGGCCACGGGCGCCGATGTCGCGATTGCCGACCGCATTGACGTCCTCCACGCTGCCCGGCTTGACCTTGGTCATTTCACTGCCTACCGCGACCACTTTCTCGGGATCGACGCTCTTTCCGGGCATATCCCCGCCCACTGGGGTGGTTCCAGGCGCAGGCTTCTTTGCAGTGCCAGGGTTGCTGTCCCCGGACGACGGCTGTGCTGACGGCTGAGTTGCTGGTGGGGTGGCTGGGATGTCGCCCCCGACCGGAGTTGTGCCGGGCGCCGGCTGGGCCGTAGGTGCACTGGCCGGAGCGGTACTGGTGCTGGTGGATTGTGCTCCCAACGCGGTAGCCAGTGCCAGCACCAATCCTGCCAGCACCACTGTGCGCAAGCCGTTAATCTCTGGCTTCATGACCTAACCTCCAGCGCGCTCGGATTTGTGCCCTTGGTTCCGTAGTTCCGCACCGTTTAGACGTTAGTATGTGCTGCTTGGGTAACAACAGGGAAGAATATTTCGACTGATAAGGAATAATCACCATCTTCGGCTCGGGTTTAAACGATCTCCTTGGCGCTTTTATCTGTGTGAATTAGAGTGGAGAGCACACGGCAGTGCGGGAGGATTTCTTGCGCCGGACGATCTTGAACGTGGCCTTGGCCGCCGTCTGCGGGACGATGCAACTGCTTTCCCAGGCTGCACATCCGCATCCAGGTTCCCTGCCGGATGTGCTGCTGGGACCTCATCGCCATTCCGGACCGGCCCCGGTAAACGGCCCAAGCACTCCGCCAGCGATCTTCGACGCCACCAGCCTGGGATCTCCGCTCTTGCTCGACAAGGGCTGGCGCGTGGGAATCACTGCCAACCAGTCCGCGGCTGCGCCGGGATTCGACGACTCAGCATGGGCAACCAGGGACGCTCAGAGCTCCATGGAGGATGTTCCCGACGAGGACCAAACCGCAGGCGGATCTGGCCAGAATAAGAAGGATGAAAATTCGGCAAGTAGCCAACGGCGCTACGCATGGTTCCGTCTCCATATCAGGCTGGCGCCCAATCACGGGCCGCTCTCTCTGCTGATCGAGCTGCCCATATCGCAAAATACTTCCCTGGGCATTGGCGCGACCGGGCCGGGGGTAGATGTGTTCGCGAACGGGAAGCCGGTGAACCCTGAGGGACCGCACGGGGACGCCCCACAGCACTATCAACAGATTTCCCGCATCTACGACCTGAACGTCGCGCCCTCTGAAACCTCCCTGACGCTGGTATTGCGCACCCTTTACATTCCCTTCGGGTATACCGCATATACCAGCTTTTTTGCGAATCGCACCCTGCACATGGGAAACCGCAATGACTTGAACCGATCGTTGGACCTCTGGTCGGCCCACAGCCTCTTTGAACGGCTCCCGCGGCTGGTGGATTCAATTCTGTTGGTGGTGCTCGCGCTTTTTCTGCTGGCGCTCTTTTTCGCGCAGAAGGGGCATATCGAGTACCTCTGGCTGGCCTTGCATGAACTGGTCCAGGCGCCGATAGGGTTTGTCGAGCTGGCCGGTAGTTCCGCTCGGCTCGACAGCCTTTGGTACGCGGCGGTGGTTCTTCAGCTGGTACTGATCTCGGCGTATGTCTATTTCGAGTTCCTGATCGCGTTCCTAGCGCTGCGCCCCAAGAAGTGGTACGTCCGATGGCATATCAAGATCTTGCGCTGGACAGCGCCGATCCTGGCCGGAGTGGGCCCGACTTTGCTCCTGGTTGGTCACAGCCAGGCCATCGGGGTGGTGCTGGCGCTCGTACTCGTGTGGAGTTTCTTCTGGATTCTGGGATGGCTGATCTTCATCTTCATCACCCTGATAGTGGCCACGGTGCGCCGCAATTTTGAGGCAGGTTTGCTGCTGATTCCGCTGGTGCTAACCGGGTTGGGAATTATCGAGCCCGTATTTTCTGCCGGCATGAGTGATTGGAGCGGGCGGGCCTACAACTCTCCGCTGACGCTTCTGGCCGGCCCCATTCCCATCCACTTCGCTTCCATCGCCGACTTCACTGGCATCCTGGTAATCGTTCTGATTATCTTTGTCCGCTTCCTGCGTATTCATCGCGACCAGGAAAGAGCGTCAAGCGAGCTGGCCGCAGCTCGCAGTGTGCAGGAACTGATGATTCCGCTTGAAAAACTTGCGACGCCAGGATTTGAAGTGGACTCGATCTACAGCCCGGCAAACGAGGTGGGCGGAGATTTCTTCCATGTGCAATCCACCGGCGATGGTGGGCTGCTGGTGGTGATCGGCGACGTAGCCGGCAAGGGACTTAAAGCTGCCATGAACGTGTCCATGCTGATGGGTGCGCTGCGCCGAACCCCGGAGAGAAGCCCGGCAAAGATTCTGGAGTCGCTGAATCGTGTGCTCACTGGCAGCGAGAGCTTTACCACTTGCCAGGCGGCCTGGTTTGGCGCTAATGGCGAACTGGCGATTGCCAACGCTGGACACCTGCCCCCTTACTTGAATAGCCAGGAAATCGCGCTGCCGGGCGCGCTGCCGTTGGGTGTCCTGCCTGAAATGCAATATGAAGAAGTGCGACTTTATCTGCACCCCGGCGACCGAATTCTCCTGTTGTCCGATGGCGTGGTTGAAGCACGACGCTCTTCCGGCGAAATTTTTGGCTTTGACCGCGTTCACAATTTGAGCAATCAATCCGCCTTCTTTGTTGCTGAGGCAGCCAAAGACTTCGGCCAGGAAGACGACATCACTGTGCTGACCGTCAGGCGGCTGGCGCAGACGAAGGCCTCATAGCAACACTGCGAAAGAGTGCGGGATGGCAACTGCGGAGGCAGTTGCCATCCCGCCTTGACTCTCCTCCCGCGCCTCTGGTCTACTTCCATTAGCGAAATGTATCTGTGCAACCCCAACACGAGCCTTCGGACGGTCCTGCAATGCACTTTTTCCATCTCCGCAATGCGAATTAACGGCTCCAATTCGCGCGCGGGAAAAGAAGCCTGACGAGGAAATTCTGTAATTGAGAGACACCCAGGCCACCACCCGCAATCGCGGCTGGTGGTTTTTCATTTCCGGCCAGGTAATGCTCCTCTTCCAACTCGGTCAGTAATCAGTCACCTCTTTCAGAAATAGACGCTCAAGGAGAGAACGCATTGGAATCCGTAAGTCTAGCCAGCATCCAAACAGCTCGCGCGCGCATTGGCGAGGCAATCCATGTTTCCCCTTGTCACCTGTCGCATCATCTCTCCGAGTTGGCCGGCCTGCCCTTGCACCTGAAGCTAGAAAACTTGCAACGCACCGGATCGTTCAAGGAGCGCGGCGCGCTGAACAAACTGCTTACGCTGAGCGAGACAGAACGCAAGCGCGGCGTGATCGCGGCCAGTGCCGGCAACCACGCCCAGGGAGTCGCTTTCCACGCTACCGCGCATGGTATTCGCGCCCAGATCGTGATGCCGCTGGCCACGCCGCTGGTAAAGGTGGCCGCCACCCGCTCGTATGGCGCCGAGGTGATCCTGCACGGCGCTAGCTACGACGAAGCCTGCGACGAGGCAATGCGGCGATGTGTGGAGGAAGGCCGCACTTTTATTCATCCCTTCGACGATCCCGAGGTCATTTCCGGCCAGGGCACCATCGGCCTTGAACTTCTCGAACAAGTACCGGACATCGAAGCGGTTGTGGTGCCTATCGGCGGCGGCGGCCTGATTAGCGGCATTGCTTGCGCCCTCAAGGAGACCAACCCCAGGATTCGCGTCGTCGGCGTAGAACCAGAAAAGCTGCCATCGATGCTGCGCGCGCGCGAGGCCGGCGCTCCGGTCACTATCGCCCCTGAAGCCACCATCGCCGATGGCATCGCCGTCCGCCGTGCCGGCGACCTTACTCTGCCGTTAGTCACGCGTTACGTGGACGAGATTGTCACGGTGGACGACGAAGAGGTAGCCAGCGCAATTCTGATGCTGCTGGAGCAGGAGAAAACGCTGGCCGAGGGTGCCGGCGCAGCCGCGCTTGCGGCTGTCGTGCAATCGAAGACCAACCTCCGCCATCGCCGCACCGTAGTGATGGTCTGCGGCGGCAACATCGACGTTACCCTGCTGGCCAAGATCATCGAGCGAGGCCTGGTAAAAGATGGGCGCTTGCTGCGCATCCGCGTCTATCTTCAGGATCGACCTGGCGCGCTGCATCAATTGACGAAGATACTGGCCCACCAACGCGCCAACATTGTCGAGACCCTCCACAACCGCGCATACTACGGTGTGAGCCTGGGCGAAACGGTGATCGACGTAACCATCGAAACTCGCGGCGCCACCCACATCACCACCATCAGCCATGCCCTGCGCGAGGCCGGCTTTCGCTTCGAACGCATCCAGTAAGGATCTGCATGTACACGCCAAAATTCAACCAGGTCTCCGATCGCTCGCTCCTCATTGAGGCGATGCGGGCCTATTCGTTTGCCATCCTCATCGGGCCCCAAACGGACCCCGCGTCAGATGCTTCGCCGGTTGCCACGCATCTGCCTCTGGTCGTGAAGGACGAGGGCGAACACGGCCTGCTCGAAGGCCATTTCGCGCTTGCAAATCCGCACTGGAAGTCGCTCGCCGGACAAACGACGCTGGTGGTCTTCAGCGGTCCGCACGCCTACGTTTCGCCGGCGCTTTACACTGAGCCACTCTCAGTTCCTACTTGGAATTACATTGCTATCCACGCCCATGGGAAGCTCTCGCTGGTAGAGGACGAGCCGGGCAAGGACGCCTTGTTAACCGAACTTATCAACGCAAATGAGCCAGCTTATGCTGAAAAGTGGCGCGCTATGCCGGAAGGATTCCGCCGTTCCATGCTGGCCGGCATCATCGGCTTTCGCATTCCAATTACCCGCATTGAAGGCAAGTTCAAGCTGAGCCAGAATCGCCCTGAAGCCGACCGCCGAAGTGTGCAGGCTGCTCAGGCTGCTGGCGATTCCAATCAACAGGCTCTAGCCGCGTGGACGGCGAGGCTGTTGGGGTAATCTCGCCCGACCTCGCTGAGCTGAATCGACACCGCGCATTGCCCAGCAACGCATAAAGCACCATCCCTCATCAGGGCGGTATACTTCTCCAGATATTCTCGGGGGTTAATCGACTTATGCGCAGAGTCATCGCCTCTCTCAGCCTGATGATTGCATTCTCTACCGTTTGCGCCGCACAGGCGCCTGCGACAACCGACTGGAAAGCGATGGTAGCCGCAACCATGCCGTTGCTCGGCCACCGCAACTGGATTCTCATTGTTGATTCGGCCTATCCGCTCCAAAGTTCTCCGGGGGTTGAGACCATCGAGACCAAAGCCGGCCAGATCGATGTTGTTCAATCGGTTCTAAACACGATAAACAACTCCATTCATGTCCGGCCCGATATCTATATGGATGCGGAACTCCCTTTCGTCCCTGACCAGGACGCACCTGGCGCCTCTGCCTACCGGAAGCAGATCGCAGATGTTCTTCGCGGTTACACTGTCGAGTCGGTGCTGCACGACAAGATCATCGCGACCGTCGGCGAGACAGGCAGTCAGTTTCATGTGCTCGTGCTCAAGACCAACATGACAATTCCCTACAGTTCGGTTTTCATCCGCCTTGACTGCAAGTACTGGAGCGCGGATGCGGAGAAGCACATGCGCGAAATGATGAACGCGGAACGGCCCCCAGCTGCTCGATGAGCCAACCAAAGATAAAAGCCACGGCCAGTATTGCACGAGCTTTCCTCTACGGGGACGGCGAAGGTTCTTCTGCTGGGCGTAACGCTCGCCGTTTTGCAGCAGTGGTGCGGTATCAATGTGATCTTCAACTACGCTCAGGAGATCTTTGCCGCTGCTGGTTACCAGGTCTCCGGCATTCTTTTCAGCATTGTCATTACGGGCGCAGTGAATGTGGTTTTCACATTGATAGCGCTCGGCGCCATTGATCGCTACGGGAGGCGATTTCTTCTGCTCGGCGGAGTTTCAGGGCTGGTACTCATCTACACAGTTCTCGGCACTTTCTATCATCTGCATCTGCATCTGCAAGGGAAGCCGATGCTGGTGCTCGTGCTTGCCGCCATCGCATGTTATTCCATGTCATTGGCGCCAGTTACCTGGGTAGTTATTGCGGAGATATTTCCCAATCGCGTTCGCGGCAGCGCGATGTCGATTGCAGTCACTGCTCTGTGGACAGCGTGCTTTGTGCTTACGTATACCTTCCGGGCTTTGAACGCGGCGCTCGGAGCGGCAGGCGTGTTCTGGACTTACGCAGCAATCTGCCTGGCAGGTGTTATATTCCTTTACTTCAGCCTTCCTGAGACCCGCGGCAAAACCCTCGAAGAGATCGAGGCAGAAATCCGAACGAGCAAATAGCGAGAGGAGAGTTATGCGTTCAGAACACGAGATACCCGCTGAAGTTCGTATAAGTTATCAATCGGTGATTCGACTGATTGTTCTGGCAGTCTCTGTAGTTTCTCTTCGAGGCGGCATGGCGCTCGCCCAACAGACGCATATTGTGCTCGACGGTCATGGTAGGGGTCGCATCTTCGACGGACTCGGCGCTGCTAGCGCCGGAGCTTCCTCGCGCTTGTTGATTGATTATCCCGAGCCGCAGCGCAGCCAGATTCTCGACTATCTGTTCAAGCCGGGCTATGGCGCGGCACTGCAGCATCTGAAAGTCGAGGTCGGCGCGGATGTCAACTCGACCGATGGTTCCGAGCCGAGCCACATGCGCACGCCTGCGGATCACAGTTCCACGCGCGGCTACGAATGGTGGCTTATGGCTGAGGCGCACAAACGAAATCCGAAGATCGTTTTGGAGATTCTCCCCTGGGGCGCACCGGACTGGATCGACTCAGATGCAACAGCGAAGCCCACACTCTACACAGCGAAAATGGCGACATACATGGCGGACTTTATCAAGACTGCCAAGCGTGATTACGGCCTTGATATAGCCTATGCCGGACCGTGGAATGAAAAAGTTCATAACATTGCCTATGTCAAGCAGTTTCACCGGCGGCTCGTTGAAGAACATCTCACATCAAGGATCGTATGTTGCGATGAGTACCCGGGCCAGGGTGCCGGGCAATGGTCGGTTGCCGACGAAATGCTGAAGGACCCCGAACTGGCGAGTGCTGTTGCCGTGATAGGCGGACACTATCCGCTCATGAACGGCAAGATCACCACGACCGACGCCGCACGAGAGACAGGCAAACCTCTGTGGTCAAGCGAAGACCAGCCAAACGGCGGCAGTGGCCCGTTTGTCAGCCGCGACTGGGCTGTCGGCGGGAAAATTCTTGCCCATCTCTATAACCAGAACTATCTCGAAGGCTCACTCACCTCCACGGAGATTTGGAGCCCTATTACTTCCTACTATGACAACCTGGCTGCGCCTAATTCCGGACTGATGTATGCCAACACTCCATGGTCGGGAAACTACGATGTGCAGGGGGCCATCTGGGCAACCGCGCACACCACGCAGTTTGTTCAGCCCGGATGGCAGTACCTCGACTCTGCATCAGGCAATCTTCCGGAAAAAGGAAGTTATGTAGCTCTCAGGTCAACCGACAGGCAGAACTGGAGCGTCGTTCTGGAAACGATTGGCGCGTTGCACAAGCAGGCTGTTTCGTTCCAGCTCGCAGGCGATCTTGCCGCAACTACGGTTCACATCTGGGAGACAAACAACTCCCGCACCTTTGAGCACGTTGACGATGTTAAGCCGGTAAAGAATACTTTCGAGTACACCTTCGATCCGGATTCGCTCTACTCACTGACCACCACAACTGGCCAAGGCAAAGGGACGGCACAGCCGCCGCCGGCTGTGCCATTTCCCTTCCCTTATGCAGATAACTTCGAGACAACGCCACTACTGCACACACCGAAGTATCTTTCCGATCAGGACGGGGCCTTCGAGGTTCGCACATGCACTGGGCGCGCGGGAAGATGTCTCGAACAAGTGATCACGAGGCTCCCGATCCCCTGGGGCCCTCTGCCAGATCCGTTCACACTGGCCGGCAATTCGGACTGGACAGACTATGCCGTGTCTGCCGACGTGCGCTTTCTCACCGAAGCGCCTGCGACCATGATGGGACGCATCGACTCATCGGACGTGTTCAAGGACGGTCACGCGCGTTGGCCGAGCGGTTATGTGCTCCGCTTGAGTCCGAATGGCGCATGGGAGTTACTGTCTGCGGAATACAAGAAACCTGTCGTGACTCTTGCGTCGGGTACTGCCAAAATTGATCGCAAGCAGTGGCATCATCTGGACCTAAGCTTTCACGGCAAGCAGATCGATGCATCGCTCGACGGCGCGTCACTGGCCTCGGTCGAGAATGAAGCGCACAAGCATGGCATGATTGCCTTGGGAACGGAGTGGGACCTGATCCAGTTTGACAACCTGCGGGTGGCACCGTAATTCGCCCTGACCGCCGTGAACCTCGCGGCTAACCAACTACTCAAACACGCCGCGCTGAAACCCTTTCCTCAGTAATGCGACCGAGCGTCCGCACGAGTGCGCGGAAGTTCTTTTCACTTGCCGCGAATCTATTAAATTCGCTCCATTAATGACGCCCATCGCGATTCCTTCTTTGCGAAAGCGGACAGGGCTGGGAATAGTCGTCCCGGCGCTGGAATGAAACTCGGTGGCCCCGGTGCCATTCGCAATGGCCTCGACAGTCTCGGGCGAGACGCCACCACCAGGCATGATGATGACGCGTCCGGTGGCGACCGGCGGATACAGGCCGGAAAAGGATTGATTAGAAGTTGAGATGGCGGCGAATTGGAGATCGCGCGGACCGTCGCATTGGGGATCATTGCGCAGGAAGAACCCGTGACAATGCATTGGCGAGTCCAGTATCGGTTTCGAATTCAATGTCCCGAATCTGGAGCTATCGCGTTGCCCTTGTCCGAGAGGTAGGGACCGAGCGAATTTCCGGCGAGCGCTTTGAGGCCCGCTACCACGCACTCCGCGTTCAACTCCGCACCTGTGCGGCTCGTGTGCGTATGCGGATCGGCAAACAACGGCTCCACTTGTGCCTCGCCAAGCAGATCGTAGTGGCGCGCGATAATCTCGTCCAGATCGACGAACGCGACCTTTTGTGAGTCCGCAACCTGCCGCGCCCAACCTCCATAATTCTCGGCGTTGCGCACGACCTTTCCGTCCTTCCAGATATTGCGCGGAATGGGCGAGCACACAATCGGAATCGCGCCCTTGGCCAGGGTATCGGCAACATACTTCTTCATATACCAGCCATATGTGTGCACCACCTCATGCTTCCTGGTGATGGGGTTGTCGATTTCCCTCGACTCATCCCCAACACCCGGCAGCATTCCACGTGCGCGGCTCGTATCGTCGAGCGGTTCGGAATCGTTGTGCCCAAATTGGAAGACGACAAAATCGCCAGGCTTGAGCATTCCGAGGAGCTCGTCCCAACGCCCCTCGGTAATATAGGTGCGGCTGCTTCGCCCGCCGATCGCGCGATTTACGACGTTGATCTTCGATGCATCGAAGAAGTCAACCAATGGCTCGCCCCAGCCCCATTGACCATTCGCGCCATCGCCGCGGCCATTGCGAACAGTCGAGTCCCCTACTAGGTAGAGAGTTGGGAGGTCGGGGTTCTTGGCAGTCGGCAACGCAGGCCGCGTTGTCGCACCGGGGTCTGTCGTCTGAGCCGTGTTGGTAGTCGCCGCCGACCGCTCACCCTCGAGAGGACGGTCGCCAAACGCTATCTCTTTCGGATTGTCAACGATTGAGTCCGTAAACACGGGCTTGCTTCCATCAGCCGTTCGGATATTGCTATCGGTGATAGTCCAGTTTCTGGAATTGGCAATCGTGCCCGCAGTGGCCGCCTCAATGTCAAGATGGTCGAGACGGAAATTGTCCAGAGTTGCGTTGGGATAAGCACTCACATTGAACGCAGACTTGGCGCCGGTCGCCTTGATGTTCCAGATATGAACGTCGCGGAAGTGGGGCAGTCCCTGCAATTCTGGAACCATCGTCGTAAGCGTAACCCAGTAGGAAGGAATATCCGTCATGCCGGCCGGCAATGTGGCGTAACTGTAGCTCGGATTCCAGTTCATGGTCATGTGAATCGGTATGGCCACGCCGTCCAGCTTGAGGTCGTGAATGCGAATGTCCTTCGCAAACCCTCCGCGCGTGCGGGCCGACTTGAAGAGCACACCTGACGGCACTTCCTCAAGCGCAGTGATGTTGTAAGCCTCAATGTTGCGGAAGCCGCCCGATGTCTCGCTGCCAACGGTGATTGCCGCTGCGCCACTCCGCACAATGGAGTCACGAATCACAATATCTTCCGTGGGGCGGTTGACGCGCAGTCCGTCGGAGTCACGACCAGACTTGAGGCACAACGCATCGTCGTTGACGTCGATGTCCGCGTGCTCCACCAACACCTTGCGTGAAGAGTCGATATCGATGCCGTCGGTGCTAGGCCCCTTGCCGCCCTCGTTGTTGCGAATATTGACGCCATCGACGTGAACATCGTGCGAGAACAGTATCTGCACTGTCCAGAATCCGGCGCGTTTGAGCAGAATTCCACCACCGAGCTGAACCTCCGACGAATTCTGAACCAGGATCAACCTCGGTCTGCGCGCGTCATAGTCCGAAGCCCATCGCAGACCCTTCGGCTCATACGTCGCACGAAGATCCCAGTACGACTTCCACCAGATGGGACCGTCGCCGTCGACGGTTCCCTTCCCGGTAATGGTGACGTTCTGCTGGTCGCGCACATTGATGAGCGCCGCGGGCCAGGTCATTTCGATGCCTGCGATGCGAGTCGGCAGCATCGGGTAGTCTTCGAGTTTTTCCGATCCCACGATTGTGGCGCCGTCGGGTACCAGAAGCGTCACTCCCGATTTCAAAAACAGCGAGCCGGATAGATATGTTCCGGGTTCGAGCGTGACTGTCCCCGCAACAGAGGCTGCCCTGTCGATCGCTTTCTGAATAGCACCGGTGTCAAGCGTTGTTCCGTCACCTTTTGCGCCGAATTCATTCACCACAAACATCTTTTTCACGGGGATCGGCGTCGCGGGCAAGCTGAAAGCATCCACGGCATCTGGCTGCATCGGGTTAAAGTCAAGCACCTCCTTGTCGAGCAGCTTGGCAATGGAAAGTTTATTCGCGCGAATTCCCTGGACGACGCACCGCGCCAGTTCGTAGGCGCCGTACTTGTTGAAGTGGGTATTGTCGTTGATCGCCTCAGTCTGATTCGGAAAGGCATTGGCTGGGTAGTGCATGAATGCTTTCAATGTGCCTTCCGGGCCCATCGCTTCAAACAGTGTTTTGCTCATCGCATTCAAGTCAATGAGCGCCACACGCTGAGCCGCGGCGATCTCTCGAACCGCATCGGGGTAAGCGGCGAGCGAGTTGGTGATCTTGCCTTCGGCATCAAAGGTCCGCCGGTGCATGCTGGTTACCAACACTGGCGTCGCACCTTTTGTGCGAGTTTTCTCGATATAGTCAGCGAGCAGGTTCTTATAGTCGTCAAGTGAGACCGCGCCAGGCTTCTGATCGTTATGTGCGAACTGCATGAAGAGGTAATCGCCCGGCTGAATGAGCGACAGGATCTTTGCGAAGCGTTGTTCGCCTTCAAAGCTTCGAATAGTCTCGCCCGATTCGGCGTGGTTTGCCACAACGACGCCTGCGCGAAAGAAACGCGGAAGCATCTGGCCCCACGCGGCCCAAGGATCCACATCTTGATCTACCACCGTGGAGTCACCGGCCAGGTAGATCGTTGTCTCGTGGACTGGCTCGATGCTAATCGACCGGAAGCTCGGATGGTCGCCGTTGAATTCCAGAGTCAGCTTGTTGTCCCAGTCCAGGTTGCCAACTTCGCGCGGTTTCAACTTCACTCGATGGTTTGCATCGCCTGCAATCTCCGGAACTCGAACATTCGTATCGAATGTCTGCGTGATCGACGTCTTGGCCTTCACGGAGACCTTCTCCAGCATGAGCCGGCGCGCTTCCGACCAGACCGTTGTGGTTGACGCCTGTTCGCCGCCAAGAACAATCTTTACCCGATAGCTTCCCTCCGGCAGAGCAACGGAAAAAACAAAAGGCTTGTCGCTGGAGCAGGACTCCGCGTCAACCTGAGGAGTTGTATTCAGGTCGAAGCCCGGCGAGGTTGCAGAGTAAATAGATGATGAGGCAAGCTGCAGGGCACCCGTCTCTGCTTTGCCGCAGACGAATTTCTGAGCGTGAGCGACAAAGGCGCAAAGAATGAGGGCAATAACAATAATGCGTTTCATTTGATCTCCAGGGATTATTCCGGAAGTGCTTCTGAACCTGAGATCGTGAAGTCTTTAGTCACACCGTTCGCAGCCTGCCCTGCGGGCTGCGCGCCTCCAACATAAATTTGATAGGCGCCAGCGCGGACTGCACGATGCCCTGCATCGTCTACCCCACTAAGATCGCGCGCGCCGAGCTCAAAGTGCACAACTGTACTGGCATGCGGCGCCAGTTGCACGCGATGAAAGCCTTCGAGGCTCCGCACCGGATTGCTGTCCTGCTGCGGCGGGACAAGGTAAAGCTCTGCCACCTCGTCGCCAGCAAGGTTTCCGGTATTTGTGACCGTCACGTCAGCCGAAAGATTCTTACCCGCAGCAAGCGATGTTGTCGAAAGCTTCAATCCTGAATATTTGAACTTCGTGTAACTCAGGCCGTATCCGAAAGAAAAGAGCGGCTCACCCTGAAAGTAGCGATACGTGCGCCCCTGCATGCGGTAATCATTAAACGGTGGAAGCTGCTTGTCTGACGCATAGAAGGTAATCGGCAGCCGCGCCGATGGATTGCTCTTCCCGGTAAGTATGTCCGCGATGGCTTCGCCTCCGGCCTCGCCCGGATACCACGCTTCAAGCAGTGCCGCCGCATGGTCTTTGGCCCAGCTCATCGCAACGGCACTGCCGCTCATCAGCACCACCACCACGGGCTTGCCGGTCGCACCCAGCGCCTCCAGCAGTTGCTCCTGTGTTTGCGGCAACTCGATGGAAGTCCGGTCACCCCCGTCGAATCCGTTAACATGCACCGGCATCTCTTCGCCTTCGAGATCAGGCGAGAGTCCCACAAATGCCAGCACCAGGTCAGAGTCCTGGGCGGCCTTCACGGCCTGTTGCCGTTGCGCATCAGCTGGTGCGGCCCACTGGAAAATGATGCCTGCAGCATTGAATTTATCCGCATGCGCGTACTCTATGCGAATGCTGTGTTCCGCGGTGTCCGGGAAAGAATAATCATAGCCGGAAGAGCATCTTGAGCTGGCGTTACCGTTCACTGTTGCGGAGTTAGTGGCAATAAGCTTGCCATCAATCCACACCGCAAACTGCTCATGCTCATCACAACCCGACGTGCGAAACATATGCGTCACAAAGTGGTATGCACCTGAAGCGGGAACAGAAATTGTTCCAGTCCAGCGAACGCCGAAGTCCATGAACGGGACATGCGGCACTGGGCTTGACGAGTCCCAATTGAAATCAATTTGTTTGTCGACCCGGCGCAGGACAGGCGTTCCCGCAAGAGATGGGGAACCGTAATATTCTGCCTGCAACCCTTCAGCCTTCGAGCCTTTCTCAGGGTGGAATGCCGTGCGAGGCACCACGATTGGCAGACCCTCAACGTATGCGGATCCCTGCTGGTAGATCACGGTAGCGTTGCCGCGCAGTGCGGATGTTATTCCGTCGACAGGCAAATCGGGATGCGAAGGGATCGCGAAATAGTTGCCTTCAATCGCAGGCAGCGAAGCCGCATTGGGCCCGATTACTGCGATGCGACGAATCCCCGGCTTCAGGGGCAGAGTGCCGTCATTTTTGAGCAACACGATGGATTCATGCGCAGTCTTGAGCGCAAGCGCGCGGTGTTCCGGCGAGTCCACGACCGAGTAAGGTAGCTTCGCGTATTTCACCTGCGATGGCGGATCGAACATTCCAAGACGGAAGCGCGCGATGAAGAGTCGCCGCAACGACGTATCGACCTCGGCCACAGAGATAAGGCCCTCATGTACGGCTTGAACCAGTCCGGAATAGTCTCGCCCGCAGGCTGTATCTGTACCGGTTTTCACCGCAGTTGCGCTGGCATGCGCTATATCAGGCGAGAAATGATGGCCGCGGGACGAGTAGAAATCCGTGATTGCACCGCAGTCGGAGGTTACAAATCCGTTGAATTTCCAAAAGCCGCGAAGGTACTTTTGGAGCAGCATCTTATTGGCACAGCCTGGCTCGCCGTCGATGGCGTTATAGACACACATCACAGAATCCGCGTGGGCCTCTGTGACGGTCGCGCGAAACGCCGGAAGGAATGTGTCTTCCAGGTCGCGAGGAGAGACGTCGACATTGAACTCGTGGCGCAATGACTCCGGCCCGCTATGCACCGCAAAGTGCTTCGGCGTAGCGACGGTGAGGAAATACTTCGGATCGTCGCCCTGCAGGCCCTTCACGAATTCCACACCCATGCGACTGGTGAGATATGGATCTTCGCCATAAGTCTCCTGTCCACGTCCCCAGCGCGGATCGCGAAAGATGTTGATGTTCGGCGACCAGATGGTGAGTCCGAAGAAAATGCGGTGAACATTGTCGCGCATTGCCTGGTTGTACTTAGCGCGCGCTTCAGTGGAGACCACCGTGGCGACCTGGTGCTGAAGATTCAAATCCCATGTGGCTGCAAGTCCAATGGCCTGGGGAAACAGCGTGGCATAACCTGAGCGGGCAATGCCGTGCAGCCCTTCGCTCCAGTAGTCGTACTTGGGAACACCAAGTCGGGGAATCGCCGGCGCATGATTATTCATCTGCTCGGCCTTCTCCTCGAGCGTCATGCTGGAAACCAATGCATCCACACGCTTATCCAGCGGCTGCGATGCGTCAAACCAACTCTGCCCGGAGTGTTCCGGAGATGCCTTCTCCGCTGGCCGGGTTGCAGACGACTGGGCGGACGCGACCGGTACCATGGCAGCCAGGAGCACAACTGTCCATACACTGAAAGAAGTAATACGCATGACACAACTCCTTTACGCAATCAATGAATCATCGGGTTGTTCACTGCTGCCGGCCGCCGATGCGCAGACAGCAGCATTTTGAAGCATGAAGCACCATGTTGAAACGGGCAGCACCATTCTATATGGACCTTCAGGCTCCTGCAGGCAACAAGGACTCCGTCATTTTGATTGTCCATTTACTGGAAGCATTTTCTGCACAAGTAGCATAGAGAGGTATATCGAATATGCGCGCCGGTGCAAAACTAGGCCACAGTGCGCCGCGTGAGCGGTACTCTGCGGCGGAGTAAAAGTTTGCCACCGCCGGATCTTGTTTTCGTGAGCTGTTGCCTTGAAGGCAT
>PKXI01000100.1 GCA_003133425.1 Acidobacteriaceae bacterium | reverse complement strand
GTGCCGGACTATTACCGGGTAATTTCGTCTTTGCCCTGTTTTTCGCTTTGTTTCTCGTTGTGATGCGACATAGTATGACTCCGCCGATCCAGCGAGATCGGAGGAAGGGAGTTTGGCTATGAAGTGCATCGTCAGTGAGGATGTGGTTCTCTCACGGCCCCTGGAGGGCCCGTTGTCAGCTCACATCGCCGGGTTTGCNNCGATGAGGGCTATGCGTTGTATTCCAGGCAGAGGCAGGTTCTTCTTGCGGCGTGTTTTAGCCGCTGGCTCGGCCAGGAGAGAATGAGCCCCGGCCGCGTCGCCTCCGGGCATGTGGTTCGGTATCTGCGATCCCGCGCCCGCCATCTTAAGATCTGTCGCGGCGATGCCGCGGCGCTTAGACAGTTTATTGACTTCCTGCGTCGCCAGGGTGTGATTCCAGCGGAAAGGATTCCCTCGCATCGGCCGCCGCCGGTCGAGCGGGTCGTACGAGAGTTTGAGCGGTATCTACTCGACGATCGAGCACTGGCGCCATCAACGTCTATCCACTACGCTTCATTTGTTCGGGGGTTCCTCGCCAACCGNNCCGGCGATGTCGTGCGATTTGTGCAGCGCCAGGCCCGGCGGTTGCATCTGAAGCAGGCAAAACTCCTGACCACGGCATTGCGATCATTTCTGCATTATCTGTGCTATCGGGGAGAGATCCTGCATGACTTGTCTGGGGCGGTTCCCACGGTTGCCAACTGGTCGATGACTTCGATCCCCCGCGCGATCCCACCGGATCTCGTGCGCCGGCTGTTGGCATCCATCAACTGCCATACGGCGCTGGGCCAGCGTGACTACGCGATCCTGCTGCTGCTGGCACGCCTGGGACTGCGCGGAGGCGAAGTGGCAAGGATCGAACTGGAAGACATTGACTGGAACGCGGGATCGATAAGCGTTCGGAGAAAGGGCGGCCATCACAGCGTTCTCCCGTTACCCACCGACGTCGGTGCTGCGATCACTGCATATCTGCGGCAGGGGCGGCCTCTCAACAGCAGCTCTCGGCGTGTTTTCTTACGGTGCCGCGCGCCATTCCGCGGCTTTCAGGGCCCTGTGGCGATTGCGTCACTGGTTCGACATAACCTCGCCCGCGCCGGTATTCAGGCACCCACAAGGGGCGCTCATCAGTTTCGGCATGGGCTAGCCACGGATATGCTCCGTCATGGCGCATCACTGACGGAGATTGGGGAAGTGCTGGGCCACCGCAGTCCCGAGACGACCCGGATTTATACGAAGGTGGATCTGAACGCACTTCGCCCGCTCGCCCTTCCCTGGCCGGGAGGTGTTCGATGAACACTCTTCGGGAAGCAGTTGGGACGTATTTGGACATGCGGCGCGGTTTGGGATTCAAGCTGCGAGAGGCGGGCAGAGCGCTCGCCGATTTCGTGTCGTTTCTGGACGAACATCACGCCAGCTACATCACTCAGGCATTGGCACTCGCCTGGGCGCAACAGCCTTCGCACACTCAACCGGCTCACTGGGCTCAACGGTTGAGCTTCGCACGCGGATTCGCGCGGTACCGTAGCGCCACGGATCCACGCACGCAGATTCCGTCCCAGGGCCTATTGCCTTTCCAGCCGAAACGGGCGCGGCCCTTCTTATACTCCGACGACAACATCAGGAACTTACTTCGCGCCGCGCTCCGGATCGAGTGCCGTTATGAGCGCGGCAAGCTGCGGCCGTGGGTCTACTATTGCCTGTTTGGATTGCTAAGTGTTTCGGGATTGCGCCTGGGCGAAGCATGCAACCTCGAACTCCAAGATGTCGATCTGAAGACGGCGGTGTTGACCATCCGCGGCGCCAAGTTCGGCAAGGATCGACTTGTGCCTTTACATCGCTCCACCTGTGCAGTACTTGCCAAGTACATTGCCAAGCGCCAGCGCCACTGGAAAGGACGAGCAGTATCCTCCTACCTCTTCGTCTCTAGTTGGGGCAACCGCCTCGATACTGGTGATGTCCATCGCACCTTCTACACGTTGTCGAAACAGATCGGCTTGCGCGGACCATCGGATAAGTATGGGCCGCGCATCCACGACCTCCGTCATCGCTTCGCTACGATGACGCTGTTGCGATGGTACCGCTCCGGCAAAGACGTCGAGCGGCGACTGCCATTTCTTTCCGCCTATCTTGGCCATGTCCACGTCAGCGACACCTATTGGTATCTCAGTGCATGGCCCGAGCTGATGCAACAGGCAATGAGCCGTCTCGAACAGTGTTGGGAGGACCAGTCATGACAACCACTACTGTCAGCTTCGCGCCCCTCTTGGAACGGTTTTTCACCCAGCGCCTAATGCAGCAACGGCAGGCCAGCCCGCATACGATCAGTTCGTACCGCGACACCTTTCGCATGCTGCTGAAGTTCGCGCAACAGCAGCTGCACACGCCGCCTGCACGACTTGCGCTGCAAGCGATCGACGCACCCCTGATCGTTCGTTTTCTTGACCACCTGGAGAAGCACAGAAAACTGAGTGTGCGCAGCCGCAACTTGCGCCTCACCGCGATCCACTCCTTCTTTCGGTATGCTGCATTCGAAGCGCCGACCCATGCCGCCCAGATCCAGCGGGTGCTGGCTATTCCCAGCAAGCGCTTTACGCGGACCCAGGTGCACTTCATCACCCGCGCGGAGGTCAAGGCATTGCTCGCCGCGCCTGATCAACGAACTTGGTTCGGACGGCGCGATCACGCGTTTCTCCTGGTAGCAGCGCAGACCGGGCTTCGTCAGTCGGAAATGAGCGGCTTGACACGCAATGATCTCGTTCTCGGGCCGGGAGCTCATGTTCGTGTGATTGGGAAGGGCCGAAAGGAGCGATGTGTACCGCTTGCCAAAGCCACAATGGCCGTGTTGAAAACATGGCTTCGCGAGCCGACACGCGGCGACGGGCAGGTTTTGTTTCCTAACCTCCGCGGCACACCCTTGAGTGCCGATGCCGTGCATTACCTGCTGCTCCGGCATGTAAGAACTGCCTCCAAGACCTGTCCCTCCCTTGCAGGAAAACGTGTCACCGTTCATGTCCTTCGACACACCATGGCCCTCGACCTACTGCAAGGTGGTGTGGATCGATCTGTCATCGCACTGTGGCTTGGTCACGAATCGGTCGAAACGACTCAGATTTATCTCGAGGCCACACTGGCGATGAAACAAAAGGCACTCGAGAAAGCAGAACCGCTGACGAGCAAGTTCATCCGTTACTGCCCAGGCGACCAGCTTCTTGGTTTCCTCAACAGCCTGTAGAGGCGTCAGAACTATGTCGAGTGGTTGGCCGGCGCATCTTCATTTTGATCAGGAAATACGGCCTTGAGCGCAATTGCCTCCCCCATCACTCGACATAGTCCGGCACGCGGAATAGTGTCTGCTATTTCGCATGGTAGATAGCAGACATTGCTTCGCCAC
>PKXI01000392.1 GCA_003133425.1 Acidobacteriaceae bacterium | reverse complement strand
TCTATTCCCGACATACTCCTAGATAAACCATTCATTATGAAATAGATAACTTAGTCAATTTCCAAGGGTGCGAGGCTGAATTGATAAAGCTGCCTGTGAGGGTCTCCCGTTTCTGCACTTGCAGGAAAATAGCGGTGGAAATGCACGCAGGCCATTCTGGTCGATGCCACGCTTAGGTATGCGGACACCAGAATGGCGCCAGGAACATCCCCTAAATGTGGTAACCAAACTAACTAGTTACCGATGGACATAATGTTGGTTACTAAAGAACAATAAGACAGTTTCTTACATTATTTCGAGCGAAAAAGCCCCCAGATTCAGACGGCTGGCGCGAGAACAGGGCCCTATCAGGATTTGGCGACGTTCGCGAGGACCAGACCTCAGGACGGCGCCCAGGAACTTTGAATCGGCGGGAGCGCTCGATGCGCGGCGGTGAGGATGGAACGGGTCACAGCCAAGCAACGGCAACAATCGCACATTTCAGAAGATCGGATCGGGAGTTGGATATGAGCCGCCCACAAGCCGAAGTTGTCGTTCAACAGAATCATGGGAGCCGTTTGCAGGCTCCAGCAGCAGACGCGTCAGCGCAGGGGCAGCGGTGCAGGCGGATTTGGACACTGGGACTGGCGGCTCTGCTGATGGCGACGGGCGCGCAGGCGCAATTCGGCACGCAGGCTGTCGGTGTTGTGTCCGGGTCCCAAGGCGTGACGGTTACAGCGCAGGCTGCGGGAACGGTAAACAGCGTTGAGATACTAGCTTTGGGAGCGACGGGGCTGGAGTTTGCGCAGGGCCTGGGCGCATCAACTTGCGGGACGGCGTCGTTTGCGAGCGCCGGTCAAACCTGTACGGAATCGGTTACGTTCACTCCCGCGGTTCCCGGACTGCGCGTGGGTGCGGTGGTGCTTCTGGATGCCGGGAGCAACGTTCTGGGGATAGCGTATCTCTCCGGTACGGGGTCGGGATCGTTGGGTGTACTGGCTCCTGGGAACCTGCTTCCGGTTGCGGGCAATGGCACATATCTGGGCTCGGTGCGGGATGGGACCGCGGCTAAGTCAGCGGAGCTTTACCTACCCTCCAGCGCGGTGCTGGACGGCGCAGGCAACATGTATATTGCCGACAGCGGCCACAACCGGATCCGCATGGTCTGTGGCAGCGCCACGAGCGCCACGATCAAAGGAACCACCTGCTCCGGCGCGGGCATTATCTCAACCATTGCCGGCAATGGAGACCCTGCATATACGGGGGATGGCGGGCTGGCCTCGAATGCGACGGTCAACGATCCTTCAGGCGTGGCTCTGGATGGGGCGGGCAATCTGTACATTGCGGATGCCGGGAACAATGTGATTCGGATGATTTCAGCGTCAACCGGCGTGATTACCACGACGGCCGGCGGCGGCAGCGGGTGTGCGGGGCAGAGCGACACGGTTGGGGATGGCTGCCAGGCCAATTCAGCACAACTCAACCTGCCCGACGGTGTGACGGTGGACAGCAAAGGCACGCTCTACATCGCCGACACGTCGAACCATCGCATCCGCATGGTGACGGCCGCAACCGGGATGATTTCCACGGTAGCCGGCAACGGGTTCACCCAAATGAACGGCAATGGAGGCTACGCAGGGGATAACGGACCGGCTACGGCGGCGGAACTGAATTTTCCCCACGCGGTGGCGTTCGACGCTGCGGGCAACATGTATATCCCAGACACGGCGAACAATCGGGTTCGCGAGGTTGCGGCCGTAGGGGGCGCGATTAGCGCAGGCAGCACGATGACAACATTTGCCGGAAACGGGTCGTCGGGCTATTTGGGCGACGGCGCGGCGGCCAACAAGGCGGAGTTGTGGGGGCCCTCCGGAGTGGCTGTGGATGCTGTCGGGAATGTGTTTGTCGCCGACACGCAGAACAGCGCGATCCGCAAGGTGGTTCCGGCAACCGGGTTTATCTCCACTCTGATCGTGAGCGGAGTGGGTACCTGTTACTTCAACGGCGCTGTCAATGGGGTGTACCTTTATGGACCCACGGGTCTCTACCTGGACGGCAGGGGCAATCTGTTTGTTGCCGATACGCTCAGCATGGTGGTTCGGGAGGTCCAGGGCAACTTTGCCTCGCTGTACGACAAAACGGCGGTCCGCCAGTTCGATAAATCCACGCCGATGAGCCAGACGGTTGAGAACGACGGGAATCTGCCCCTCGATCTGACGGCCATGGTTGCGGGCACGAATGCGGCTCTGGACGGCGCTACGACAACCTGCACGACCGGCAGTCCGTTTCTGGCAGTCGGGAGCGATTGCACGATCGGCGCGGTCTTTGCACCCTCGGTGGCCGGAAATCCAGTGTTGGGCAATATTGTTGTCGGCAATCCGGGAGACACGACCGACTCGCCGCTCGACATCCAAGTGGCTGGGGATGCAACCACGGTTAACTCAACGACCACGACGGTGACGTCGAGCCTGAATCCATCGGGGTTTGGCCAGAACGTGACTTTCACGGCGACGGTGACCACGGGCGCAAGCGCCGGGAATCTTACCGGGACGGTGACGTTTTACGACGGAGCAGCTACGCTGGCGTCGGGCGTTGCCTTGAGAGCTCCCGGCACCACCGCGACTGCAACTTTCACGAGCGCTGTGCTGGCGGTGGGAAAACACACGATCACGGCGTCGTACAGCGGGGACGTGGGCCACTCGGCGAGCAACTCGACCGACCCGAATGGGACCACGCTCCCTCTGATTCAGAACGTGCTTGAGGGCACGGTTACCAATCTTGCATCCAGCGTGAACCCGTCTGCCCTGGGCCAGAACGTCGTGTTTACTGCGACAGTGACGACGCCAGGCGGCGGTGGGGTAAATCCAGACGGCACCATCACGTTCTTCGACGGCACCACGATTCTGGGGAATGTGGTGCTGAATGGAAGTGCGGCAGCAACTTACTCGACCGCAGCGCTGACGTCCGGCGCACACTCCATTACCGCGACCTACGGAGGCGACGCGGCAAACGATATTCAGGGCAGTACATCCACAATTCTGAGCCAGAATGTGCAAACGGCGTCGACGATCGCGGTTGTGTCTTCGCAGAACCCGTCGAGTTATGGAGCCCCGGTTACATTTGCCGCGGCCGTTACGTCCGGCGGCAACGTGGCTGCTACAGGAAGTGTGAACTTTCTTGATGGGGGCGTGAAAATTGGGACGGGCACACTGGCGGGAAGCCCTGGAGTTGCAACGTTCACGACGTCTACGCTGAATGTCGCGACGCATATCATCACCGCAACGTACGCGGGCGATGCGAACAACGCCGCCAGCAACTCCTCGCCGCTGAGCCAGGTGGTGAATCAGACGCAAACGGCCACGACGGAGGGCGCCACACCGAATCCCGGCATGGCCGGAGCGGCAGTGGCCATCACGGCAACGGTAAAGCCGGTTGCGGGCGCATCCACGCCAACGGGCATGGTGACATTCACGAGTGGAACAACAACGCTGGGCAGCGTGGCGCTGGGCGCGGGGGGGACGGCTACGATCAATCCGATGCTGGCCCCTGGGCAGTACTCGATTGTGGCCGCGTATGCGGGCGATGGCAACGATGGCACCAGCACATCCGCGCCGCTGGCTCTGACGGTTATCCAGGCGGCGACGCAGATGGCAGTGATTGTTACGCCGAATCCCACAATCGTTGGAGCCACTGTGACCTTTACGGCCAAGGTCACGGGTAACGGCGGGATTCCGACGGGCAGCGTTACCTTCAGCGCGAACGGCACGGCGCTTGGCGCCCCGGCAACGCTGGACGCAACCGGAACAGCCACGATGGCCTACTCCGGACTTGCGCCGGGCACGTACACAATTACAGCGGTGTATGGCGGCGACGCGAATGACCAAGGGAGCACTGGCAGCGGTGAGTATCAGCTGGTGGTGTCGAGAATTGCCACGACAACCGACCTGGTTGGCTCTGCGACGGCCGGTCCGAGTCCGCAGCCAATCCTAGTGGCCACAGTTCTGGCCGGCGCCGGACCTGTGCCGACCGGCACGGTGACCTTCAACAGTGGAACTACGGTGGTGGGGACGGCATCACTGGATTCGAACGGAGTGGCGACACTGATTCCGAATCTGGGCAGCGGCAACTACACCATTGTGGCTGTCTATGGCGGAGATGCAACCCATAGCCCGTCCACTTCGCTTCCGGTTTCGATCACAGGCGCGGGCGGCAGCTTCAATGTTGGCGTGACGCCGCCGACAATGACGATCAAGACCACGCAGAATGCCACAATCAACGTCACGTTGACCTCGAGCAATGGATTCGCAGACACGATCGGACTGGGATGCGCATCGCTGCCGGTGGGAGTGACGTGCCACTTCTCGCCCATCAGCATCGCTCTGCCGGCGAACGGCATCGCCATCGATCAGCTCACGATCGACACCAATAATCCGTTAAGTGGAGGCGCGTCGGCCATGAACGCGCGTGGAGACAGCCGCGGGACTTATCTGGCGGGGTTGTTGCTGCCCTTCAGCCTGTTCTTCGGCTGGGTCTTCTGGCGCTTCCGCAAACGGAACACGGGACTGCTGACGATGATGCTGGTGATGGCTCTTTCAATGGCCGCTCTGTTTGCGACTGGTTGCAGCGGGTTCAGCATGGGCAGTGTGGCACCGGGCACATACGTGATACAGATAACGGGCACGGGAACCAACACCAACACGATCCACTACCAGACTGTGACTCTGAACATCACAAACTGAAGCTGGCGTGATGCGTGATTCCCAGGAGAGGGCCCGAGGAGAGAGATGGAGATGTTGCACGATTTCAGAACGCGCCGTGAAGAGAATTGGAGTTTGCGGCCCGCTGTCCGCCTGGCCTGTACATGTGTAGCACTCGCATTGTGGCTGGGCATGGCAGGCACGGCGCACGGCCAGGTAGTGCCGGCGGGGGACTCAGGCAAGCTTCTGATTTCCGCGGGCGGCACCGGGTCAGGGTACTACCTGCAATACGGAGCGCGCACAATGGTCGGGATCACAGGTTTTGTCGATGTCGACACGCGGAGCCCGTTTGGGTTGGAAGCGGAGGGGCGTTGGCTGGAGTGGAACCAGACGGCCAATGTACACGCGGAAACCTATTCAATCGGGCCCCGGTATCACAGGAACTTTGGCAAGCTGCAGCCCTACGCCAAGGGGATGTTGGGATTCGCCGACTTCAATTTTCCTTATAACCTGGCAACGGGCAAATACCTGACGATTACGGCCGGAGGCGGTCTGGACTATCACCTCACGCGCAGGATTTACATCCGCGCGGCCGATTTTGAGTATCAGTTCTGGCCGCAGTTCACCTTTGGGAGCATGTCTTCGCTTGGCGTCAGCTCGGGCATTCGCGTGCGCGTGTTCTAGGAGTTTGTCGGAGATAGCCGAAGTGGTTTTGTGGTTTGGCTTTGTGGGCATCGGATTCTGGTCGATGCTCACGGAGGCAAACGCCGAGCAGCCAGCCGTTGAGCATCGCCTTCGCCCAGGCACCGGCTTTTATCGCCGCCGCGGCTTCTTTCTGTCTTCCTCAGCACGTTTCAAGCACGTAGCCTGATCGGAACAGCTTGAGCAGATTGTGGGTCATGCAGACCAGCTTCCACTCGCCGCGAACCTTGTCCAGCCCACGCAACGAAAATCGCCGGAACCCGCGCCATTCCTTGATCTGCCCGAACACCGGCTCCACGATGGCCTTGCGCATTCGATACACGTCCCGTCCCGCTTCGCTCCCGAGTTTTTTCTTCATCCGTTCCCGCAAAGACAGTTCTTCTCCAGCGTCGACCGGGCTTCCATCGACCGGCTGGCCGGTCTCTCCGTGCTTCTGCTTGCCGGTGGCCACGTGCAGATCGATTCCCTGACCCTGGATCTTCTCCACCTGCTGCGGGTTCCAGTAGCCGCTATCGGCGCTGGCTGCCTGCGGCCACGCTCCCGTATTCCGCTCCGTCTGCTCCAGCATCGGCGCCAGTTGATGGTTGTCGGTGGTCTGCTGGATCACGTCCACGGCCACGATGATCTGCGCCTGCCCATCCACGGCGATCTGCGCGTTGTAGCCCTGCACGAAGGCGCCTTTCTGGCTGCCGCTGGGCATGATCCGGCTCTCCGGATCAGTGAAGTTGCGCTGCGCATTGGCCTTAGGTGTTTCCGTATCCGGATCGGGCGCCTTAGGCTCTGCCCCGCGTATCTTCTTGCCGGTGCGCTCCTGCTGCTGGTGGCGCTCGGCGATCCGGGCCTCCACCGCCGCTTTCTTCTCCTCGGCTTGCTGACGGGCTTCGGCTTCCAAGGCCCTCTTGGCCTCTTGCAGCTTGGCCAACCGGCTCTCCCGCCGTGCCAACTCCGCCGGCAGGTCGTCTCCGCTGCGGCCCTTGCCGAACTTTTCATCCTCGGCCGCATCCTCGGCCTCGGCCCGCTTCAACAACGCGTCGATTTCATCCTTCAGCTGTTTCTCCGCCTCGCCCATGCGCCCATAACTGCCGAGTAGGCCGGGGGAATTTCACCCCCAGCCTCTCACAGATCCGTACGTGAACCTCTCGGTTCATACGGCTCGTCACAGCCATGCACCTGCCTCTTGCGAAAACAAGCCTTCTCTGGAAGTAGAGGCTCTTCCTGGTCTCCCAGTTGGCCAAGTCCTCCGTTGAGCTGCGTCATCCCCTTCGCTCCCCGCCAATTACAGGCGCTTCAACACTACTGCGGGATAATCCGTCCTCTTCAAGCGCATCACTACTTTCCCCCTTCGTGGGCTTCACTTATAGGGTTTTCGCTTCACATCACCTGAAGAGTTCCCAAGTTCCATATCCAAGCCAGAATTAGATTCCAGCCACCTATACACCGGACACCGCATAGCCAATAAACAGGTCTTCGCTATGCTGTTCCTGAGAGTGCGATGCGTCCTCAGTTTTGATGTCGTCTCCACATTTCGATGCGTCATCGGTGGTTTGCTTTCGCTCTGCTCTCTAATCCACACATGACGGGTTTTAATCCCGCCTTTTAACCGTAACGTTCACCACCTTGCCGTTTCCAGTTCAGCAGCTTACGGCTGTTTGAAGCCCGCTCCTGCAAGCCGACTCCGGAGGACCTACCCCCATCTCGGATACAGCACTGAGTTCAAACTACGAACTCATTCATGGCACAACATCGCCTTGTGCTTGCTGGC
>PKXI01000154.1 GCA_003133425.1 Acidobacteriaceae bacterium | reverse complement strand
TTATGCCACTTACAATGAAGAGAGTGTCCGCACCGTTTCGATCCTACGTCCTGGTATCGCGCGAGCAGATCGCGCGCAACTTCCGCAGTGTGCGCTCGGTGGTGGGCCCACAGGTGGAGGTGGCCTGCGTCGTGAAGGCGGATGCCTACGGGCATGGCGCGCTGGAAGTGGCGCGGGTGCTTTGCGGCGAGGGCGCGAGGTGGCTGGCAGTGAGTTCGGTTGACGAGGGCGCCCAACTGCGGGCGGGCGGTATCCACGGCGCGCGGATTCTCGTGATGGGCGGTTTTCTGGCCTACGAAGGGGATGCGGTGGTGGAATTCGATCTCACGCCGGCGGTCCACTCGCTGGCGCAGATCCGCGACGTGGACCGCCTCGCCGCCGCATCGGGGAAGGGCATCCACTACCATCTCAAGATCGATTCCGGGATGGGCCGCCTGGGCACGCGGGCCAGCGGCGGGGAGATTCTGGCGGCGCTGGCCGATACGCCGCACGCCCGCATGGAAGGGCTGATGACCCACTTCGCCTCGGCGGCGGACTACACCTCGCCGCAAACGGCGGCGCAGTTGGCGTACTTCGACGAGATTTGCGAAGCGCTGCACGCCGCGGGCATCCGTGTGCCGCATCTGCACACCTCGAGCACCAACGCGATCGGTTACGGCCGCACCGAGGGATGGCACACGCTGGTGCGCGCCGGGCACGCGCTGTACGGCTACGTGTCTCCGGCGCGCGGCGACGCGCCGCCGCGGTTGCTCGACGTCAAACCGGCGCTCACCTGGAAAGCCAAGCTAATGGCGGTGAAGGAGCTTCCCGAAGGCGCGCTGGTGGGATACGGCGGCAGTTTCCGCACGCCGCGCGCGATGCGGATCGGGATTCTCGGGGCGGGGTACGCGGACGGCATATTCCACCGGTTGTCGAATCGCGGGAAGGTGATCGCCGACGGCAAACTCACTGCCATCCTGGGCACGGTATCGATGGATCTCACCACGATTGACCTCAGCCACACCACGGCGCTAGCGGCGGGCGATGAAGTCACGCTGCTGGGCACGGAGGGGGAATGCACTCTGGACGCGCAGCAACTGGCCAAAGTGGCGGGGACCATTTCCTACAACATTCTGAGCAGCATCAGCGCGCGGGTACGGCGGGTATATGTATAGCCAGCCGAAACGGCAACTGAATTGCAATGCAAACCTCGTGTTTGGGGGGGCAATGCGTAAATCCGGTGATAGAATGGAAGGCAGATGAGCTTACTGTCGCCCAGACTACAACTAAAGGTCGCGCAGAAGCAGATTCTGACTCCGGGGCTAGTCCAGATGGTGACCATCCTCCAGCTTAACCGGCTGGAACTAAAGGAGATGGTTACCCAGGAGATCGTCCAGAATCCGGTGCTCGAAGAATCTACCAACGAGCCTGGGGAGGAGATCACACCCGAGGAACTTCTGCCGCTGCTGGAGGCCGAGCAGATGCACGATCCGGCCGATCGACAACTGCTGGAAGCCGCTGTATTGAGCGACGCCAACTCGGTGGATGGCGGGTCGAACGGGAGCGCGATTAACGGCAACCTGTTCCCCGATGCCGAGGAATCGGCGGCTGCTCAAGTAGTGGCCGAGAACGACTCGATTGCGGTGAACGATCCGCTGGCGGAACCGCCGGCGGCCACGGACCCTTTCGACGAGATCGATTTCGGCAGTTTTTTTGACGATTATCTGGATCCTGGCTACAAGAGTCCGGCGGCGGAATCGGTCGAAAAGCCGTCGTTCGAAACATTTCTTTCGTCGCCGGTGACGCTGGGCGACTATCTACGCTCGCAATTGAGCGTCAGCATCATCAGCGATGCGGTGCGCGACGCAGCCGAATCGATCATCGGCAACCTGGACGAGGACGGATATCTTTCGGCCTCCCTGGAAGAGATCGCGTCCATCGGCGAGCACACGGCGGAGCAGGTGGAGCAGGGGTTGCGGGCGGTGCAGTCGCTGGATCCGGCGGGGGTGGGCGCACGCAACCTGCGCGAGTGCCTGCTGCTGCAGATCGAGAGCATCAACGGGCGGGGCGGCGTGGCCTGGCAGGTTGTCAGCAACTGCCTGCGCCTGATGGAAACCCGGCAGTACAAGGAAATCGCCAAGGCGCTGGGGCGGCCCATGGAGCACATTGAGATTGCCGTGCACATGATCCAACACCTCAATCCGCGGCCCGGCCTGCGGTATTCCGGGGCGGGCGCGCGGGTAGTGGAACCGGACGTTTTCTTCACCAAGGACGGTGAGGACTACATCATTCAGATGAACGACGAGGACGTCCCGCAGCTTCGCTTGAACGCGCAGTACCGCAAGATGCTGGATCGCGAAAACGGCGCCACCAAGGAAGTGCGGGATTACGTGCGCGAGCGGTACACGTCGGCTATCCAGCTGATGAAGAACATCGAGCAGCGCAAGCAGACCATCCTCAAGGTTTGCCAGGCGATTGTGCGGCGGCAGACGGAATTCCTCAGTCACGGGTTGGATTATCTGAAGCCCATGATGATCAAGGAAGTGGCCGAGGAGATCGGGGTTCATCCCTCGACTATCAGCCGCGCGGTAGCCAATAAATATGCGCACACGCCGCAGGGCGTGTTGGAGCTGCGCTTCTTCTTCTCAGAAGGATCGAATGGTCCGGAGGGCGCGGATACGCCCTTGCTGGTGCTCAAGCGCAAAGTGAAAAAACTAATCGAGGATGAGGATGTGCGCCATCCATTGACTGACGACCAGCTTGCCGCAATGCTGCAGTCCCTGGGCATTCAGCTCACGCGGCGCACGGTGGCCAAGTACCGCGAGGACATGAACATTCCTTCGACGCACCAGCGGCGGCGACGCGACCAGTAGACCAGCTTACATCCTCACTGAAGAATTACCTTGTTGTTCATCTGCGTGATTTCCGGGACTGTCCCGCCGCATTCGATCGTTACGCTGGCGCCTTTCAAGTCAGCGCCTGCGGGAATCGCGAGCGTGACTCCAGCCGTTTTGGGCGTGAGGTCAACGGGGGCCTTCAGTGCGGGCACTTCGGCGGTGGCGATGGTCTTGCCGTCGCGGCCGCGCAGGACTACCTTCGATGCCGGAGCGTCGATCGCTCCAACGCTATGCACCGTGACGGTCATGCTCTGGCCGTCGACCTTCACGTCTTCAGGATCGATGCCGAGGTCGGGACGCGACCAATACGGAACTCCTTTTGCCGCGAGCTTGAGGTCGATGACGGTCGTGGTGCGCGGTGCAAAGGTGATTTCGATGTCTTTGCTGCGCTCGAATGGAACGGTGCTTGTCGTCACGTTTTTCAAAGGCGCGTCGGGTGCGGGCTGCGCGTTGCCAATTCCCTGCTGCGTGCCGGCGGTCATCGTCCATTGGCCGGGATCGATTTCCCATCCCGTCATGTGTGCCTTCACGGGCACCGAATCGAGATTGTACGCGACGATCTTTATATGGTCGGGCGTGGCTTCCGGCGCCAGGATGGCGACGCTCTGGTCGTTGGCGGGTGCATCGAATCTCCAACTGACGGCGTTGCCTGGGTAGCAGTAGTTGCGCATGAGCGCGACGCCGCCCAGGCGCGAGCGTTGCAGTTCGCCGTTGTTGAAGTAGATGCGATCGATCCACAAGCTGCCCTTGGTGTTGATGAACTCGCGCTCGTGCGCGGTCTGTATCTGCGAGGCGTAGACCTTATTGAGATACGACGTGTCGCCGGTGGCCTGCCACGCTAGTTGCGAGGCGGTCTCATTCTGTTGACTGGTGGGCCTGTTGGCGGCGGCGATGAGCGGCTCGGTTTGCGTCTTACGCAGGTTGAGCATGTCGAGCGCGTCGGAGTTGACGAGTTGCAGCCCTTCGATCGGCGCGTCGACAAATGGTTTTGCGTATTTAGCATCGCCGGTCCAGCGATAGGCGGCCCACAGAATAAACCACGGGCGCATGCCGGTGGGCACATCCTCATCGCTCTTGAAATTCACTTCGGCATGCAACGCATACTTGCCGTCAGGACCGGGCTTGTAGTGCGCGATCAAACCGTCGGCGAGTTCGAGGATCATCTTGCGTGTCTCCGGCGCGCCATTGAAAAGCACCAGGGAGAGCGCGGGATGGAAGACCATGTAGGAGGCCTCCTTCGACCAGCCCCACACGCCTCCCTCCGACATCTTGGCTCCGTTGAAGTACGAGGACCGAACATGGCGGTGGCCGGCTCCGTTGATGCCGGTGAGCCACTCCAATCGCTTGGCGGTAACCATGGCGCGCTCAATCTGCTTGGGACTGCCGAAGTCCAGCATCATCGACTCGCCGAGCACGTTGATGCCGTCTTCGTAGCTGTGCAGCTCATCGGTCTGGATGGTGGCCACGCCGTTCAAGAACATGTGCTGCGCGTACATCGCGTCCATTTCCTTCCACAAGGACGCCTTGATCTTGTCGGGAGTAGAGCCCATCATGGCGAGACCGGGCCACAACTCGGTAAAGTCGCTGTCGTCGGAGAGGCCGCCACCGAATTCCCCGTTCGAAATCTGACGATTGTCGATGTACCAGTTGATGAGGCGCTTCAGATAGCCGAGGTCTTCGACTTGCAGGAAGGCCCACTGCGGCACGCCTGCGGGCTCTTGAGGCAGAATGAACGGCGGCCGCACCTGCTCCATATTTTTCTCGTGCCAGTATTTGCGGCCGAGATCGTTTTGCGGATCGACGCGCAGAAGATCAGTGATGTCGGCGTCGAAGCGGTTGAACAGGTTGAGACGGCGCGAATTCACGCTCTCTTCCACAATGTTGGCGTATTCGTCTCGCACCTGCGTCAGGCGGTCGGCGATGTGCTCGGGCAATGCGTCCTTGTACGCCTTGAAGATGAGGCGCACTTCAGCGCCTTCGAGAGAAGATGTGTTGAACTCCGCACTCTGCGCGGCGATGGTGATGTAGAGGCTCTTGCCATTGGGCAGAATGCGATCGCGGGTGTCAAGCCACAGCGTATGCGGCGCACCGGGCTTGACCGCGAAGGTGAAGTAGAGCATGTCGCGCATGGGCCATAGCGGATCTTCGATCTCGATGTTCATGGGGATCACGCCGTCGGCATTGGGCGCGAGCTTGAGCGCGGGCAGATCGATGGCGATTCCGTCGACGCCGCCATCCATGTTTTCCCAACCGTAGGATGTGTCGTGACCGACATCGACCATCTGCGAGCGGAAGTCGGCGGGAATAAGGACATGCACGATGGGCAACCCGGACTGCTCGTCTTTACGCTTGGTGCCAGGCACGCCCGCGGGCATGGCCATCATGGTCATGCGCTCGTCTGCGGGAAAGCGGCCGGCGATAAAATTCACGAGCGGCTTTGTGGATGGATTGTCGTCAGGTGTGATCTTGCTGGTGAGCTTGTAGCGCAGCGTTGCAACGCCGGTGGGCTCCGCGCCGGGATGAACATAATACGCGGAGAGTTCGCCGATGGGCTGCTCCTGCTCGACGTTGGTGAACCGAAGTTTTTGCCCGGTGATTGGATTGTCGAATTGGTGGTACGTAATCTCCTGGCCGCGGGGACGCTCGAAGAGAGTTTTGTCGGAGTCGGTTCCCTTCTCCATGTCGTGAGCCAGCAGGCTCATGTTGCCCCATGCGCCGCCTGCAATTTCCAGATGGTTCCAGGGCTCGTCGGGCATGTTGAATGTGACAGCCTTGCCGGAGAGTGAGTAGCAATCCCAGTCGGGCAGCTCGTAGAAATCGTCGCGGCCAATGAGGCGGGAGCGATTGTAGACGCCCGGCCACGTGGTTTCGCGGATGCCGTCGTTTGCTTTCCACCACCAGCGAGCCAGATCGAACGCATCGTGAATCTCGACTTTGCGAATGGCGGTTGAAGAGGAGTCGAGCACAAGCGGTGTGTCGCCGGGGCGGTTCCAGCCATACTTCAGATTCCACTCCTGCTGCCAATTCTCTGCGTGCCCCGATGCATAGGGTGCGGGAGCGGGCGCGGCCGTGACGGGCGATGCTGCGGTACCGGCGGCAACTTTGCGATCTATTGCGGGGATCGTCTGCGGAATTTCGTTTTTTGCGAGCGAGGCGATGTTGTCGTCGGAAAGGGTGCGGTCGTAGATGCGCAGTTCGTCGATATCTCCGCCGCGGTCATAGCTGAAGGAGGTTTCAACACCGCTGGGACCGATGACGCGCGAGTGCGGACCGAACTGATCGAGGTTGGTATCGAAGAGGCCGGTCGGGGCTTTAGTGGCAGCGAGCTTGCCGTTCACGTAGAAGCGAATGCCGCTGGTCTCGTCCCATGCGAGCGCGAGATGAATCCACTCGTCGGGCTTGGGCAGTTCGGGGAGTTTGACGGAGACACGCGTGCGGCCCAGGTTGACGTCGGTGACAAACGCATCGAAGCCATGGCCGTTGTAGTCGATGCGCATCCACACCATGTCCCAGCTGGAGTGATCTGCAAAGCCGACGCGGAAGACCGGAAACTCGGTTTCGTCGACGGGCATGCGCGAGCGCCAGAAGAAGGAGAGCGTGCCGCGCTGCGAATAGATGTTGCCCGGCGCCCAGTAGGAAAGAAGCTGCGTGTTGCCGCACTGGATGTACGAGCCGTGCACGCCGCCGGGAAGAATCTTGACGTCCTTGACGTAGTTGGGGACGGGATTTCCGCCGGCTGCATAGTCGGCGTTGAAGCTTTGGTCACCGGAAAGATAGAAGAGCAGGCCAGGTTCGGAAGCATGCGAATTGGGAGGCTGAACTGAGACGGTGGCGGGCGGTGCGTATTGAATGGCGACCTGCGCCTTGACTTGGGACGTTAGAACGATGCCGGCGAACACGGACAGCAGGAGCGAGAGACGCATGCGAGCCATGAAGAAATACCTCGAATCGGGATGGTGCGGGAGTGCGAATTTCAAGTTCGGAATGTGACTTACTGGTCAGACCACGTCGAGAAATTTTCGCCGCTAGGACATGCCTTTGGCAAATGCCGAAATGTGCCACGAAGCATTGCGCTGAATCAACTCAACCTTGCAGGGGTATCCTTGATTTATGGGTACTGCGATGAAAGCTGCCTTGCTTTATGGCGCCAGAGATATTCGGGTGGAGTCGCATCGACGCCCGGAGTTGCAAGCAGGAATGGTGCTGCTGCGCAACCGCCGCGTGGGAATTTGCGGATCGGACCTGCACTACTACGAGGAGGGCCATTGCGGTGCGTCTGTGCCCGACCGTCCGTTTATCTTGGGCCACGAGTTTGCCTCGGAGGTCGCGGATGTAGCCGACGGCGTGGACACGGTGAGAGTGGGCCAGCGGGTCACGGCGAATCCCGCGCGCGCCTGCGGGTTCTGCGATTACTGCAAGGCCGGCCGCGGCAATCTTTGCCGCAAGACCATCATGCTGGGCAGTGCCAGCACCAAGCCGCCGACCAACGGTGCGATGGCGGAGTTTGTGCTGGTGCGCGCCGATCAGATTCACGCGCTGCCGGACGAGATTGACGACATTCTGGGCACGATGATTGAACCGTTTGCCGTTGCGCTGCATGCGGTAAAGCGCTCGGGCGGCGTGTCGGGCAAGCGTGTGCTGGTGCTGGGAGCCGGAACCATCGGGCGCCTCGCAGCGATTTCCGCGAAGGCTTACGGCGCGGTTCCGGTGGCGATCACCGAGATCGTTCCGGCGCGGCGCGCAATGGCGACCGAGGGTGGCGTGGACGTTGTGTTCGATCCGGATGCTAGCGATTTCTTCGATAAAGTTAGCGAACTGACAGGCGATGGGTTCGACGTGATCTTTGAAGCGTCGGCGTCGGCCAGGGCGCTCCGGCAGGCTTTCGAAGTGATTCGGCCCGGCGGAACGATTGTGCAGATCGGCACCGTGCCCACTGAGGACATTCCGCTGCCGGGCTACGATGTGATGCGGAAAGAGATTAATTACATCGGATCGCAGCGCTATGGGAATGTGTTTGACGAGGCGATCCGGCTGGTGGCATCGGGACGCGTGGACCTGCGGCCACTGTACAGTGGTGAGTTCGCGCCGGATGAGTCGGGGAAAGCTTTTGAGTTTGCAGGGGACAAGGCGCGGTCGTTGAAGGTGCAGATTCAGCTGTGAGCACTGATTAGATCAGGACGCTACGCCAGCATTCCCTCAGGGGCTAAAGCCCGCGTCTTCTTAGCTGCATTTTTCTGGCGCGGCTAAAGCCGCGCCCTTTCAAAACGTCGGCTTATTTCCAGGTTCCCCAGTTGCTAGAAGCTAAGGGCTAAAAGCTGTCTTTACATCGCCTCGGGGCTTTCGATGCCGAGCCATCCTAATATAACAACCAACTCACGCAGTGCGGCGGCCGCTGTTGCCAGCAGGAATGTTTTGCGCGCCGGGTCCTCTTCGGTGAGGATGTGGTGGCGATGGTAGAAGTTGTTGAACTCCTGCGCTAGCTGGAAGGCATGCTTGGCTAGATAGGCCGGCTCCGAGGAGCTGATGCACTGCTCCAGCACCAGCGTGCGCCGCGCGGCGCGCAGCCACAACCCCCAGATGTCTTCGTTCTCTTCGCCTGCGAGGTAGGGCGCGGCGTCTGCCAACTCCGCGAACTCGGCTAACACCGCTTCCGGCGTCGTTCCCGCTTTGCGGAAGATGTTGCGGGCTCGGACGACGGCGTATTGAATATATGGGCCGGTCTCGCCTTCGAAGCTGAGCGCATCCTTGAAGTCAAAAGCGATGACTGAATTGCGCGTGAACTTGAGCATGAAATAACGGAGCGCACCGATGCCGATCTGCTCGGCGATCTTCTGACGTTCGATGTCGTCACTACCGGTCTGGCGCGAATTTACTTCGGCGCGCGTGGCGACGATGAGCTTGTCGATGAGGTCGTCGGCTTTGACGCCGAAACCCTTGCGGCCGCTGACTTCGATGTAGGAGCGAGCGAGGTCTTCGGCTGAGACGTCGTAGCCGAGTTCGACTGCGCAACGCGGGGTGAGCGCGACCATCTCATAGCTGAAGTGCGTGTAGCGATCGGCTTGATCGGTGTAGCCCATGCCGCGCAAGGCTTGTATGACATTGGCCTGCGGATCTGACTGGCGTGTGTCGATGACGTTGTAGATGGCCTGCGCGCCGCCAAAGTGCGGATGGGGCTCGTCGCCTTTTTCCGCGGAGATCCAACACTCGTGGTTGGGGTATGTGAAGAACGGCTTGTAGCCGAAGTCCTTGCCGAGCAGGCCGAATTTCCAGAGGTGATAGGCGATGTCTTTGCCAACGTAAGTGACCGTGCCGTTGGAGCGAACGATGACCTTCGCGTCTTCGTCCGTGCCCTTCGGGCCGTTCTCGTCTTGGACTGGCTGTGTTGCGGCTCCGGGGCGCGTCATCACCCAGCAGCCTGTGTTCTTGCCTTCGTTTTCGAAATAGAGCACGCCGGTCTTCTTGAGCTGCTCGAAGGCAGCGTCCCAGAATTTGAGGTGAAGGATTTCGCTCTCGCGGGGCAGGAAATCGTATTCAATGTCCAGGCGCAGCATGGTTTCAAGATGGCGGCGCAGGACGGCGGTCGAAATTAATTCGGCAGCGGCGGCGGTCTCGTTGCCGCCGCGTTCAAGCTCGTGCAGCGTGGCGTAGCGCAGTTTTTTGCGCTCTGCATTTTCTTCGTCGCTCCCCTGCTCGTACCACTGCGAGGTGCGCGCGTAGAGGTCCCAGCAGTAGTAGTCGATACGCTCGCCCTTCTGCTTGAGTTCGTCGAACAGCGCGCGAACGTCAGCGAGAGAACGGCCTTCAAGATGAAGGAACCCGACGACCACATCGGCTACCTGCACGCCGGTGTTGTCGATGTAGTTTTGCACGTCGACTTTTTGCCCGGCGGCGCGCAGCAGGCGGACGAAGGTGTCGCCGAGAATGGAGTTGCGCAGATGGCCGACGTGCGCGGCCTTGTTTGGATTGATGCTGGTGTGTTCTACGAGGGAATGCAGGCCGCTGGGTTTGAGTTCGAGGCCTGCGCCGCTTGCTACCAGGCGTGCGCCAGAAGCGCGATCAAGACGGGCGTTGATGTAGCCCGCGCCGGCGACTTCGAATCCGGAGAAGCCATCGAGTGTGCCAAGCGCGGCGACGATCTCCTGGGCGATGATTTTGGGCGCCTTGCGGAGTTTGCGGGCCAGTTCGTACGCGATGGGGGTGGATAGCTCGCCGAATTTGAGGTCGGGGGGAATCTCGATGGCGATGTTTTGGAGTTCGAGATCGTATTTTGACTTGAGAACACCGCGAAGATGTTCGGCGAACCTGTTTTGCAATTCGAGATACACGTCGGGATGCCTCAGAAATCCTTGATTTTCAAGGTGATTTTACCACCTGCGGTGGGGCGGCCGCGGCTTCGCCGCCTTGGGCCGAGGCTCCATGAGCTTTTTTGCTGTCCCACCCTTGCGACGGAAAAAACTCGCAAGGATGGGGCACGGAGTGTTTGTGGGACGTTCAGCGCAAAGGCAATGCTGATGCCGTAAGATGGAGAGTAGATTGCCTCGATATTTCCGGCTGGGGTTAGCGGAGAATTGAACGCAAAGTCCCGCCCATGAACAATTCAGCAACCAGTCCAGACCGTTTTTATCTCACCACGCCGATCTACTACGTGAACGCGAGGCCGCACCTGGGGCACGCCTATTCGACCATCGTGTGCGATGCCATCGCGCGGCGCAAACGGGCGTTGGGCATCGATACATGGTTCCTGACCGGCACCGACGAGCACGGGCAAAAGATTGAACGGTCGGCCGAACTGGCTGGTCGTACGCCTGCTGAGTTTGCGACGGCGATTTCGGCGGAGTTTCGCGGGCTGTGGGACCGGCTGGGAATCAGCTACGACGACTTCATCCGCANNTCATCCGCACCACCGAGGAGCGGCACAAGCGGGGCGTGCAGCGGCTGTTTGCGACGCTGCGCGACAAGGGATTCATCTACAAGGGCTACTACACGGGGCAATACTGCGTTTCCGACGAGGCCTATGTGGACGGGCCGCCGGGCACGCCCTGTCCTGACTGCGGGCGCATTACGGAGACGGTGAGCGAGGAGAATTATTTCTTCAAGCTGTCGGCGTTTGAGCGCAAGCTGCTGGAGTTTTACGAAGCGAACCCGGGATTCATGGGGCCGGAGTCGACGCGGCGCGAGGTGATTTCGTTTGTGCGCGGCGGGCTCAAGGATCTGTCGGTGAGCCGGACGAGTTTTTCGTGGGGCATCCCGGTGCCGGGCGATGAGAAGCACGTGGTGTACGTGTGGCTGGACGCGCTGGCAAACTACATTACGGCGCTGGGCTACGGGTCTGACGATCCGAAAGATCAGGCGCGGTTTGCGAAGTTCTGGCCGGCGGATATGCACCTGATCGGCAAGGAAATCAGCCGCTTCCACTGCGTGTACTGGCCGGCATTTTTGATGGCGGCAGGGATCCCCGTGCCGCGCTCGGTAAAGGCCAACGGCTGGCTGCTGTTTGACCAGGGCAAGATGTCGAAGTCGCGCGGCAACATTGTGCGCGCGGAGACGGTGCAGGAAGTTCTTGGCGCGGATGCGCTGCGGTATTTTTTGCTGCGCGAAATTCCATTTGGGCAGGACGGCAGCTTCAGCTTCGATGCGCTGGTGCAGCGCTACAACGCGGACCTCGCCAACGGCTACGGCAACCTGGTGAGCCGCGTGGTGAACATGGTGCACAAGTACTTCGGCGGGACGATGCCGGAAGTTGGCACGGAGACGAATGCGGAGAAGGCTCTGCATGAAAGCGCGGTGCGAGCCATGGCTGCGTTTGGGCCTGATTTCGAGGCACTAAATTTCTCCGAAAGTTTAAAGAGCCTGTGGCTCTTGGTGGCGGAGACGGACGGATATCTGACTGCCAACGCGCCTTGGAAGAAACCGCCGGAGCGTTCCGATGCGGATCATGCGCTGTTGCAGGCGCGTGTGCTGGCTACAGCGGCTGAGGCGATTCGCGTGATTACGGCGCTGGTGTATCCGATTCTGCCCGACTCGGCTGCGAAGGTTTGGCGGCAGCTTGGGCAGGGCGAAATTTCTGAAGCAGCAAAGAAATCATTTTTGGTAAATCTCGCGTGGGGCGGATTGAAGGCCGGAACGAAATTTGGCGAGCCGGCGCCGCTGTTTCCACGCGCGGAGAAGGATGCGGTCGAGCGTATGCAGAATATTGAAGACGAAAACAACAAGAGCGTGATTGAGGCGGCCGGCGGGCAGGAGCACGCAGCTAAATCGGCGCCAGAAGCGCCTGCGTCGGCACTGGGTGTTTCGCCTGTGCCCGCGCCGCCTGAACCGACTGTGGCTCCGGCCCCTGGCACGTCTTCGGCGGTTCCCCCGACATTGCTTGCGACCGATGCGGCGGCCCAACCCGCTGCGGCTCCGGCTACCGCACCAGCGACAGCCTCGGCGGAACCGCAGCACATTTCCATCGACGATTTCGTGAAGGTAGATCTGCGCGTGGCGCAGATTCTGGTGGCAGAGCGTGTTCCCAAGGCCGACAAGTTGCTGCGGCTGGAGGTCGACCTGGGCTACGAGAAGCGGCAGATTCTGGCCGGCATTGCGCAATTCTACGAGCCGGAAAAGTTGATCGGGCGGAAGATTGTGATTGTGGCTAACCTGGCTCCGCGCAAGATGAGGGGACTTGAGTCGAATGGAATGCTGCTTGCCGCTTCCCTGCCTGACGGCGCGCCGGTGCTGGCTGGATTCCTGGAAGAGGTTCCGCTCGGGGCGCGGCTGAAATAGCTGAAGAATCGCGTGCGTAGAACCGCGACTTTCAGCTTCCCCAAACAATCCGCAACTCATTCGCCGGAGGTCCCTCTTGCTGATCGATTCTCACGCGCACATTGATAGCGAGCGCTACGCGGACGACCGTGCGGCAATGCTGGGGCGCGCTTGGGAGGCCGGCGTGGGAGCAGTGCTGGCCATTGGCATTGGCGAAGGGCCGACGCAGATGCAGCAGGCGCTCGACATCTGCCGGCAGTTCAACGGGCAGCCGAATCTTCCCCGGCTATTCGCGAGCGCGGGGGTCTATCCGCACAACACGCACGAGGCGGATGACGCCGCATTGGCCAAGCTCGACGGCTTGCTGGCCGAGCCGGAGGTGATTGCCTGCGGGGAGATCGGGCTCGACTACTACCACGAGGGCGCGCCCCACGAAGTGCAGCGCCAGGGGCTCATCCGCCAACTGGAGATTGCCGCGGCTCGCAAGCGGCCGATTCTGATCCATTGTCGGCCGAAGGACGATACGACGGACGCGTGGGACGATCTTTTTCTGGTCCTGGACGAGTTTTGGGAGAGAACGGGACTTGGCGGCATCATGCATTGCTTTGGGGCCGGGTGGGAGCAGGCGCGACGGTCGCTGGACATGGGCTTTCTGGTCTCCTTTGCTGGAAACCTGACCTATCCCAAGGCCCAGCCGCTGAGGGACGTGGCCGCACGGATGCCGCTGGATGGCGTTCTGGTGGAAACCGACGCCCCGTGGCTGGCTCCTGCGCCCAACCGCGGCAAGCGCAACGAGCCGGCGTGGGTTGCGGAGACGGCCCACATTCTGTCCAGGCTGATGGGCGTTGAACCGGAAGAAATCGCTGCGGCAACCACGAAAAACTTCCTCAGACTGTTTCGGCTTAGGGCGGACGTGGGAAACTGGTAGAGGTACTGCGTACGGCAGCCCTTTGGTTTGTTTTTGAGGCATTGCATGCAGCAGCCCTTTGGTTTGTTTCCGGGGTACTGCCTAGGGCAGCCCGTGAAAGATTGAGGAAAAGAAAAGATGGCCCAGGAAAATTCGTTCGACATTGTGAGCAAGGTGGATATGCAGGAAGTCCGCAACGCTCTCGATCAGGCGCTCAAGGAGATTCACCAGCGTTTCGACCTGAAGGATTCCCATTCGGAAGTGACTCTCGAGGGCAACGATGCTATTCAACTTGCCTCCGACGGGGAGTACCATCTGGAAGCGGTCAAGGACATCCTGGCGGCAAAGCTGGTGAAGCGGGGCGTCTCGCTCAAGAACATGACCTATGGCAAGCTTGAGCCTGCCGCGGGCAAAAGCGTGCGCCAGAAGATATCCTTGCAACAGGGGATCCCCGTGGAAAAGGCCAAGGAGATTGTTCGCCTGGTCAAGGACTCGAAAAAGAAGGCGCAGGCCAGCATCCAGGGCGATGCAGTCAGAATATCCAGCAAAGACCGCGACGTGCTTCAATCGATCATTGTTTTGCTGCGAGCAAAAGACCTGGGCCTGGAATTGCAGTTCACCAACTACCGCACAAATTAATCGGCGGAAAACATCAGAACGAGAACCGGAGAGCTTTGAGCACACTGGCGACAGCAACGGCGAGAGAGGTCTTTGATCTGCTGCGGGACGACCTGGTGGCGATCGAGCAGGAGTTGGGCCGCGACGCCGCCTCGGGCGTAAGCACCATCACTGAGATCGCCGAATACCTGCGCGAGGGAGGCGGCAAACGCATCCGCCCCACGCTGCTGCTGCTCTCAGCGCACGCATTGGGCTACAGCGGCCAGGGCGCCATCCGTTTGGGCGCGGTGGTGGAGATGGTGCATACCGCTACGCTGGTCCACGACGACATTATCGACGGCGCCGATACGCGGCGCGGACGGCCTTCGGCAAACACTGCCTGGGGCAATGAAAAATGCGTTCTGGCCGGCGACTGGCTCTACATGCAGGCCTTCAAGGTGGCACTGGAAGAGAAAGATCTGCGCGTGCTCGAATTGCTGATCGGGCTAACGCAGCAGATGGTCGAGGGCGAGTTGCTGCAGATTCAGAAGCTCGGCAAGGCAGTCTCAGAAGCCGAGTACTACGACCTGATCTTCCGCAAGACGGCCTGCCTGTTTTCGGTTTCCATGCGTTTGGGTGCGGTGCTGGCCGGAGCCAGTGCGGCGGTGGAAACCAGCCTGGCCACCTATGGACGGACCGTAGGCCTGGCATTCCAGATTGTGGACGATGTGCTGGACCTGACGGCGACCGAAGAGGTACTGGGCAAGCCGGTGGCGAGCGATCTGCGCGAAGGCAAAGCGACCTTGTCGGTGATCCACTCCATCGACCACGGCACGGCAAAGGACCGGCAGATTATTCAGCGGGTTTTGGACGACCGCAGCTTTGAGAATGTAAGCCGCCAGCAGATCCGGGAGATTCTGGTCCGCAACGGCTCGGTGGAGTATGCCAGAACGGTGGCTGACCGCTATGCAGAGCAGAGCCGCCAGGCTTTGGCTCCGCTGGCTGACTCCGAGTTCAAGCGCGCCCTGCTATGGGTGCCGGACTTTGTGGTGGCGCGGGAGAAGTAATGACGCAGAAAAAAACCGGACAACCATTGTGGGCCGCGGTCGACCAATACCTGGGCGGCCTGCTGGCTCCGTCTGACGAGCATCTTGAAGCCGCGCTCAAGGCCAACCAAAAAGCTGAACTGCCGGCCATCGATGTGTCTCCGCTGCAGGGCAAGTTTCTCCATGTGCTGGTGCAGATGACGCAGGCGAAACGGGTGCTTGAGATCGGATTGCTCGGCGGCTATTCAACTATCTGGATGGCGCGCGCGTTGCCCAGAGGCGGGCGCATTGTTTCGCTGGAATTCAGCCCAAAGCACGCGGAAGTCGCGCGCGCGAATCTGAAGCGCGCCGGCCTGCTGAGGCGGGTGGATGTGCGTGTGGGTCCGGCTCTCGATAGCCTGCCGGTGCTTGCTCGAGAGCGCGGCGGCAAGTTCGACTTGATCTTCATCGACGCGGACAAGGCGAACAATCCGCATTATCTGGACTGGGCCCTGAAGCTTTCGCGGCGCGGATCGGTGATCTTGGTGGATAACATCGTGCGCCAGGGAATGGTGATTGATGCCAAAAGCGTTGATCCCGACATCAAGGGGACGCGCCGTTGCCTGGAGATGATGGCGGCCAATCCGCGGCTGAGCGCTTTTGCGATGCAGACCGTTGGAGTGAAGGGCATGGACGGGTTCGCAATGGNNGAAGTTCGGCGGCCAGATTTCGGGTTGCGGCGGTAGAATTCTGTGCAACATGAACGAGCGTCTTGAGAAGATACGCCAACTGCTGAGCGAACTTGAAGCCGAGATGAAGAGTGGGACTCCGGGAGGAGATCGCGACTTCTCTGTCGAGGAGTTACCGCTCGTGATTCAGCAGATTGTGGACGACCTACAACCGCTGCTGACGCCTTACGACGCCGCGTTCTACTGGTATCTTTTCCGGCATTCCATCGCCAAGGACGGGAACCCTCTTCTCCGCGTGAGCACGCGCCACCTGAGCAAGGCGGTTGTTCGGTCCTCGTATTCGCAGGCAGTTGAGAACACGATCTCGCTGGGCAAGGTGCAGGAGACGATTCGAGCGCTGGAAAGTATCGGCGCGATTCGAAAAGAAGGCGATCCGAATCGGGATGGAACGTTGTATCGGGTGATGACACCGGACGAAATTGACGCCTGCTTGAAATTCCGCTCTGAGCGGACGACGTCGGATCTACAACTTAAATTTCCATCCTCCGGCATCGAGGTCCACTAGAATGGGTCCAGAATGGTCGGCAATCGCGCCGTCAGGCATCCTGAACGACGGTTCCCTGGTGGTAGACAATCTTCCAGCCGTCTGAAGTCTTCTGCCAGATCGTGGACCGCCGGGTTAGGCGTGTGTTGTCCTGAAGCAGCGTGTAGGTCAGCAGATAGACATCCTCAGCCAGCCTGCGGCAATTAAAGTCGCTGGTCTCCCACACATCGGCCTGCGGCGCGTCGCGTCGCTGCTCCAAGACATCCAGAACGAATTGCCTGGAGTAACGGCGGCCGGATGCGCCCGTCTCCCAGAAATCATCTGCGGTCATCTTTTCTAGCTCGGCTCGGGACATTGCGAAGTCCGGCCAATGAAAGATTGGTTCGAGGCTGGAGAGTTCGGCAAGGATGGAGGGCAGATCAGGATCGGTGGTGAGAGTCGGCTCCATGGCTAAAAGCATAGCGATGTCTCACACCCTTTTCGCAAAAAACGCAAGAAAGGATTGAGCGCCGATTCAAGGAGTTTATTTGAAGGTCTCTATTTGTCCGCCATCAGCAAGCGCAGTGCGTCTGCATAGTGTATAGGCAGGGGCTTTTTGTTCAATTGGTCGTCGCAGACAACGTGCACCGTCTCGCCCTCGGCCAAGAGCGTGGGCTGTTCCCCTTCAGGGGCTTTGCGAAGGATGCGATAGGCGAACTTGAGCACCGAGCCGCGCAAGAGAGCGGGGCGGGTTTCGATCAGGATTTCGTCGTCGTAGCGGGCTGGAGAGCGATAGCGGCAACTTGCCTCGACCACCGGCAGAATGCACTCGTGCTCGGTTTCCAACTGGCTATAGGCAAGGCCCAAGGAGCGTAACAGCTCGACGCGGCCAATCTCAAACCAGACCAGGTAATTGGCATAGTAGACAATGCCCATCTGGTCGGTCTCGGCATAGCGCACTCTCACCTGCGATGTTACTGGCATCTGGAATGCTCCACAGGAAGCTGGACAGATTCGAGGCTTCCCATCGTTCCGCCAGGAAAAAAGCGAAAGGACGGGGCACGTGCAACTGTCCACTGTTCACTGACCACTGTTCACTGCCAACTGTCTCACGGCTTGAGGTGCGTGAAGATCGGCAGTTTGGTCACGTCGTTGACAATGATGAATACGAAGAAGGCGACCAGCACGACAAAAGCTGCCTGGTAGATACGCTCCTTCACGTTGATGCTGATATCGCGGCGGATGACGCTCTCAATCAGCAGCAGTAGAATCAGGCCGCCGTCGAGAATCGGAAACGGCATCAGGTTAAGAATGCCAAGGTTGAGACTGATCTCGCCTGCCAATCCGAACTTTGGATACCATCCCTTCATTTCCGCTGCATCGCCGGCCATCCGGGCAATGCCGACCGGACCAGAGAGCTGCGAGACCGAAATCCTGTGAGTAAAGATCCGTTGCAGCACTTCGACAATGAGGAAGGAATTTTCGGCGCAGAAGGTGGTGGCCTTGGCCACGGCCTTGCCTGCAGGCAACGGGCTATTGCGGATGGGTACCGGCACAGGCGCAAAGCCCAACTGATAGCCGGTTGCATCGAGCTTGGCGGGATGAGCCACCATTTGCAGCGTGGCGCCATTGCGCAACACCGCAAGCGAAAGGGGCTTGCCCTGTCCGGCATCCATATAGGCCCGCAGCGTGGATACGGAATGGAAGGGGTGGCCGTCGACGGATTCGATGGCGTCTCCAGCGCGGAGGCCGGCCTGGTCCGCGGGGGTTCCCGGGACCACTTCCCGGACGCCGATTGACCCGGACACAATTTGGATCAGTAGGCCCGCATCGCTCAGGTCGAAGTCGTCCTCTTTGGCTTCCGCGGGTATATTCAGCGTGAGATTAACGGACGAACCGCCGCGTTCGACGGTGACCGGTACGGGCTGGTTGGCATTCAGCTTGGTGCGTTCGTAAATCTTTTCCCAATCGGGATTGTCAGCATTGTCAAAATGGCGGATGTAGTCGCCAGCCTGTAATCCAGCCAGGGCTGCGGGCGAGCCAGGCGTGACCCACTCAACGGTCGTGGTATTGACCTGGATTGAGGGAACCTCGTTGATGAAGCCGAAGTAGATGACCATCAGCACGAGGGCCAGAAGGAAGTTGGCGGTGGGACCGGCTAATCCGATGAGGATTCGCTGCCAGCGGGGATGAGAGGTGAATGAGCCTGGATCCTGGGCCTGCTTTTCGACGAATTCGCCGTCAGCCGCACCGCTAATTTGATCTGGAGTCTCGCCGGTCATCTTGACATAGCCGCCGAGGGGCAGCAGGCAGATTTTGTAGTCGGTTTCTCCGTACTTGAAGCCGAAGAGGCGCGGCCCGAAGCCGAAGGAGAACGCCTCGACGCGTACCTTGAGGAGCTTGGCAACGGCAAAATGTCCAAACTCGTGGACAATTACCATTACGCCGACAAGGACGACGAAAGCTGCGGTTGAAACCAGGAATTCATGCATAGATGTGCGGTTTTTTCCTCAAAAGGATATGTGGGCGGCTGCAGGGTTTCCCAACCTTACCGGGGAATCGGGGCATGGATTGGGCACCTCAATCTTGATCGGCTTATGCGAGCAGGGCACTAGCCGTTAGACGCGCCTCCCGGTCGGCGGCGAGCACCTCCGCGATTGTGGCGGGGTGGGCCTCCGGCGTGGATGCGAGTACCTGTTCAATTGTACGCGGGATTTCCATGAAGGTACTACGACCTTCGAGGAATGCCTCTACGGCTACTTCGTCAGCCGCATTCAGGGCAATACAGTGCGATCCGCCCTTTTCAGCGGCCTCAAAGGCCAGGCGCAGACAGGGGAAACGCTCCAGATCGGGCGGTTCGAAGTCCAGGTGGCGCAGGGCGGCCAAGTCGAAGGTGAGCGTGGAGGCAGGGCGCTCCGGCCAGGCCAGGGCATAAAGGATGGGCAGGCGCATGTCGGTGACCGAAATTTGCGCCAGGATCGATCCGTCGACATACTCCACCAGCGAGTGGACGGTGGACTGGGGATGGACGGTGACGCGAACCTGTGATGGGAGCACGTCGAAGAGGCGGCAGGCCTCGATGACTTCAAGGCCCTTGTTGAGCATGGTGGCTGAATCGATGGTGATGCGCCGGCCCATGACCCATGTGGGGTGCTTGAGCGCCTGCGCTGGAGTGATGGTGGCGAACTGGGCGAGCGGGAGTTCTCTGAACGGGCCGCCCGAGGCAGTGAGCCAGATGGTCTTTACTTCGGAGTGTGCGCCCACACGCAGGCACTGGTGGACGGCGTTGTGCTCGCTGTCGATGGGCAGGATGGGCACATTGCGCTCGCGCGCGGCGGCGGTGAGGATTTCGCCGGCGGCCACCATGCACTCCTTGTTGGCCAGGCCGATCGGTTTGCCGGCCAGAATGGCGGCGTGGGTGGCTTCAAGACCGGAGACGCCGACGATGGCCGAGACCACAAAATCCGCGTCAGGCAGGGTGGAGCAGGCTACCGTGCCGGCTGTTCCGTAGACCACTTCGACGCCGGTGACGCCGGCTGCTTTGAGGCGGGAAGAAAGCTGCGCGGCGAGCTCTTCGGTGGCCAGCGAGACAACTTGCGGCCGCCAGCGGACAGCCTGCGCAAAGGCTTCGTCGAGGTTGCGTCCGGCGGCGAGCGAGGCCACCCGGTAGCGGTCGGGAAACTGCTCAACGATGGAGAGGGTGTTCTGGCCGATGGAGCCGGTGGAACCGAGAATGGCGAGTCGCTTCAATATACGGAAAGCCCTAGAACATCTGGTGAATAACCTGAGCGTACCACAGCGCCGGAGCGGCCAGCAGCAAGGCGTCAACGCGGTCCAGGACGCCGCCGTGGCCGGGCAGCAGGGTGCCGGAGTCTTTGACGCCTACGGAGCGCTTGAGCGCGGACTCGGTCAGATCGCCCACCTGCGCGGCAACATTGACGATTGCGGCCAGCACCAGCCAGTACCAGAATACTTCGGGGTAGGAGAGGCTGGCTGAGTTCCACTGCTGCAGCAGTTCTGCCAGGCCCATCAGCGCCGTGGCCGCCAGCAGGCTGCCAACCATGGAGCCCACAGCGCCCTCCCAGGTCTTGTTGGGACTGAGTTTGGGTGCGAGCTTGTGCCGGCCCCAGGCGCGGCCCACATAGAGAGCCACCGTATCTCCCGCCCAGACGGTGCAGAGAAGAAATGTGACCAGAGAGGGGCCGTTGGCTTCCTCGTGGAGGATAGGCAGCGCAAGCATCGTAAAGCCGACATAGAGCAGGCAAAAGACCGAGGCGGAGGAATCAGCCATCACGTGTTCAACCGGCCTGAGGAAGGTGCAGTAGACCAGCAGGCCCAGGGCCAGGATGCCGAAGACGGCCTCTGTTTGGTGGAGCCAGGTGAAATTGTCCGCTAAAAGCCTGGCAACAAAGAGGCTGATGATGGCGACCATGCAGGCGATACGCGGCGGCTTGAAGCCGCCCTTCTCGGCGAGGATGACGTACTCCCAACCGGCAAGTACTGCAACCGCCCCTACCGCCAGCGTGAAAATCCACTGCCAGCGCGGCCCCAGGAATACCAGAAACAGGACGAGCGGGATCAGGATGGCGGCGGTATGTACACGTTTCATTCAGGGCTGAGGATACACCGTTGAGCCGGTTTGACCGGTTTGGGGCGATGCAGGATGCGGGATATGAGGGTTACTTTTGTGGCGGGCAAGCGCTCTCACGGGCGTTGGGGCGATTTTGGCAATATTTCTCACAGGCTGGCAGTCCGGCGGACGTGATTGGTTCGTTCCCCAGTTTCTAATTCAATTGTGCGCCGGGGGGAGGGGTATTGAATGCAAAGGGCGATGGGGATTTGGAAGTGGGGACCCAGGTCTCAAAAACTGGACCCAGGGCACCCGGCCGTGCGGGGGTCTCTCAATAGCGCTGTTCCTTGATGAAGGTTTCAGGAGTGCCGTCTTCAGGGTTCACAAATGTGATGTCTGTTGGAATTCGGCGCGGTACGTCGATCGATAGAAATATGACCGGCTGCTCGAGAATCGTTGGCAAGGCATGGACTACTGTCTTCTTGAAAAAGAGCAGGCTGCCGGGGCCAAACTCGCCGCTATTCTCCGGCGTGTTCATCCAAAATGTTCCACGACCGGAGACAACATAGAGGTATTCGTCGCTATGCCGATGGAAGTGTGGTGGCGTCGCTTTGTAAATGCGAAAGACCCGCGTGCTGGCTTCAGGCTCGTCCGTCATGTAGTGGTCGACAAGCAGCGTGTCTGAATGCTCAGGCAGCGACTTCGCAATCGCGTTGACATCGAATCTGGCGCAGGTCTTATCTTCCATCTCTTCTAGTGTACGCACGTGATGCTGGCGCCGTCATCCGATCCCGCTCACGTTTGGAGACGCTCGATCCTGTCCTCCGGCATCAATCAAACGATCGGTTTAACAACTGCTCACGGTTTAAATCCCGGCAAGTCTACGCGCCTGGCTATGTGGTCCTGAATCCAGTGGCTATCCCACCATTCCTTCGGGTCTATCTGCACGCCGTCCAGTTGCATGGCGAAGTGAATGTGATCCCCTCCAGCCATTCCGGTCATGCCGCTCTGGCCCATCACCTGGCCACGCTTGACCATGTCGCCTTCGTGCACGTCGATATGGCTCATGTGCCCGTAGATCGTCTGCAGTCCGTATCCATGATCCACGACAACGCAATTGCCGTAGATGCCGAGCGGAGCGGCATAGACAACACGGCCGTCATTGGATGCTTCCACGCCTACGTGTTGAGTGACCGCGAGATCGTATCCGAGGTGGACCTGCTGATCGATCTTTTTGCCGTGATAGATATAGTTCCGCACATCGGCAAACGTAGCTTCTGCCTGCGAATGAGCCTGCCGGGCAAACGGTTGCGAAAACAAGAACCTGTCAGCGGTCTTGAGGCGAAGATCAGACAGCGTTTTATTATTGGCGCGGCGCATGTCGGTATTGATCTTGACGAAGCGCGTGACGGCATCACCCGGGCCGCTTGGATCGAGTTCGCCGACAACCTTCTGCATGAAGGCGTCGCTCACCTGCAAGTCGTGAACTGTGTACTTGGGCTGCTCCTTTTTGGGGAATTGGACTGTGATCGGGCTGGTCACGTCGCTCCCTGGGCCATTGCCGGCGAAGACCTGCGGAATCGTGTCAGCGGGCATATTCCATGCAAAGGCGAAGAGCGAAAACAGCCCAGGCTTGCCGCCCGGCATAGGCCAGGCACGATATGTTTGATCGCCGACGCGTACGCCCGCTTCACTCCAACTGCCGGAGACGCTGAAAGTCGCCAGATCGGCCATGCCGAGATAGAGGTAGTGCTGTTCTGAATCGACACTCACGGTTGGAAGTTGCGTCACCACCAAAACATCGCGCTCAATTCGAGTTGTCTTACCTCGCAAATCGTTCGACGTGGCCTCAACGATCAATTTCGCCTTACCGTCTTTAAGTTGCGGCGTGGTCTTGACACCGGCCACGAAGTTCCAAGAGCTGTCGGTCGCACGCGAAGGTTGAGTGAGCTCCCACACTTGAAACTGGGCGCCATTCTGCTCAACAAATGCAGCGGCCTTGCGGACGCCATGCGCGTCTTGCACGTGGACGGTAACTGGCGTGGCCTGTCCGAGGGACGGGGTTGGAACTGGCATGTCCACCAGGGGAGTTGCCGACCGCATGAATACAATGGAAATCGGCAAAATCACGGCGATCAGAATCACAACAAGAATAATTTTTCGCACAACTCATTGTAGCTTCCGATCCGAAAGCAGGGCTCATCTGCGCTTGAGCAAAGGGTAGAACGCTCGTGGCGATCTTGGCACCTCTGTGGAGCAAATAAACCCTGTTCGGTGCCGGCAAGAGATTCTGGGAGGGGCCAAAATATTGGTTGGAGACGAGTAGACGGTTATCCGACCGCAACGCGGGAATCGGTGCGGAGCCAGTGGCGTCCATATTCAATGAGTGCCTCGGCGATTCCTCATCAACCCAATGCGTCAAAGACCGGCTGAGGCTCGATCCTGTCCGCAGTCAGGAAGGCTATGTTCAAACAGGCCGAGGCGAACAGCTTCGTCGTGAACAATGTGGTAGCACTCGCACGAGGCATCCATGAGGCCGGCGCGATTCTGAATGGTCACCTTCCCGCGCGCATAGGTGATGAGTCCCGCCTGCTGCAAGATACCTGCGGCGACGGTAACAGAACTGCGGTGCGTTCCTAACATACCGGCGAGAAACTCCTGGGTTATCAGAATCTCGTCGGATTCGACCCTGTCCTGGCACATGAGCAGCCAGCGGGCAAGCCGCTCATTCAACTCGTGTACTCGATTGCAGGCCGCGGTCTGAGCGGTTTGCACAAGCAGCAGATGCACGCTTCGCAGCAGGCTTAACCGCAGCGGGGCAAAGGCGTCAGCCAACTCTGTCAGAATCGTGGTCTTCACGCGATAGCCGTATCCCGCTACTTGCATAAGCGTCCGGTTAGGGGAACGAGCGACGCCAAGAACCTCATCCACGCCCACGAAACCTTCCCGGCCAACGACGCCCGCTTCGATGGTCGTCCCATCCTCCATACTGACCACGATAGAGCAGACGCCGTCTTCAATGAAGACCGCGTTCTCCATGGTTAGGTCTGGCTCGCGGAGGACTAACCCGCTGGGCAATGGGACCGGGACCAGATCACGAGAGAGCCTCTTGATCACAGAAGCAGGTAATGAGGCCAGCAGCCGGTTCTTGTAGGACCTCTGCACAGAAGATGGGTTCACACGTGCTCCTTTGCTGCGGACAGAACACAATGCCTGCACCTGAATGCGCAGAGTGCACCTCAAGGTCTCTAGGATCAAAGGCAGGCTGTGTTGTGTATTAATCATTCAAAGTATACGGCTATCGCTGCGTGCGTAATTGCGCAGAAGCGCGAAATCTGCAAAGAATTTTTCTACTTTTGTACGACATGCAACAGACGCCGAAGGAAATGCCCGGCTAACCTCCAGTTACCTTAGCGGATATTGAGACGTTTCGATGAGCAGGCCGATCGGGCTTCCCGCAGCGGCAGGCGATGTCTGTCGCTTGCTTCGCGATCGGGTCAGAGAACCCGGATCGCAGGCGTGTTTCTTTGTGATTGCTGCGGCAAAGGGTGAAGAGCATACATTCACCCCATGCCGTTTGTGTCGGTCGCAGAGTGACCAGGAGAGACGTGGGGAAATTTGCCGCCCCGAGTCAAAGCCGGTCACTCCTTAAACCAACAGCGAATTCTGCCACACACGTCTGTGGGTGGCAAAGCTATTTGAGCCGAATTTGGAGATAGTTATGCCTATCACTGTCGTTCTTGCAGTTGGGCTGGATGCCTGGCAACTCACGGGCCAATGTTCCGCCTTGAGGTCCGCCGGATACGTCGTCATTTCGGCCATGTCGAGCCGAGAAGCGATCGCACGCTTCCGTGCTGGCGATTTCGATCTGGTGCTGCTGGGCGATTCCATTTCCATGGAAGACAAGGAGAGGCTCACCTTCCTCATTCGAGTGTCCGGTTCAACAACACCCGTGGTTTGCATTGCGAAGTCTCCCGACGACCGCAACCCGTTTGCGAATGCGACAGTCAAGGGCGATGCAAACGCACTCCTTAAAGGCATGAGAGCGGCGTTGGCGAAAGCGGCGAAGGCGCGGGCAGTGTCGCCGGGATTGAGCAGTCATGGGGACCTGTTTGCTTCTGCACAGCGTCGAGAGGGCCGCCCGACGGCTCCCCCGCCGAAGTTTCAACCAGCTTCGATCGGCGAGGAAGGGACACGCACACCGTGGCATGTGTCCATTTTGGAAGCGCGGCCTTCACGGCCCCTGGTTTTCGGTGTCAAGTGAGGCAGGGATCACTCTGCCAGTGGCTGGCGAAGCGTGCACCGGTTCGATCAGAGCCGCAATCCTGAATGCACTTGTACTGAGGGGTGCCCTCATGGCAACTTGTTCAATCGAAGCCGGCGTCGGAGCAGGGATCAAAGCTGGGAATGTCTTGTGTGTGACAGACCTGTCGCAACACGCGGAGCGGTCTCTGGAATTGGCATTCCAGGCGGCCGACAGGTGTGGTGTAAATCTTGAGCTGATCCATGTCGTCGATTTGTCCCGTGCACCATCCACGCCAGATGCGCAAGTGGACATCCAATTCAACCTTGAGTCACTCGCCAAGAGGCTTGAGACAGTCAATAGAATTGTTACCCCAACGCTTCTGTTTGGTTGTCCTGAGAAAGCCATTGCCAAGAGGGCGAATGACAGCAATGCTGCCCTGATTGCATTTACTTCAGGCAGTGCGCAATCCGCGGTATCGCGCCAAATACTGATGGCGCGCATTCGATCACGGGTGACTTGTCCGGTGATCGACCTTTCTTACCCCAAGCCAAGTCAACCCCGTGTGATCCAGAAGCTGGTGCTTCTGCCGACGGGGTCAGGCCAGTAGGACGGTAAGAGACGGATCTTCAACCCCTCGGCTAACAGAGGATCTGTGCACCGGGAGTTGACTTGTTATCGACGGAGTCCTCGACCAGCCTTCTCATGGAAGGCCAACGCACGTTTCCAGCCCCAGCTCGGCCTGGTCTTGTGCGTTCCGGTCCGATTGTCGCCCTGTCCCTAACCCCGAAGCTGGTTGGCTGCCGGAGATTCTGGGAGGGACCAAATATTGGTTGGAGACGAGTTGCCGGTGAG
>PKXI01000063.1 GCA_003133425.1 Acidobacteriaceae bacterium | reverse complement strand
AATTTCAAATATGTTTGTCTAGCTCTTTGTTGCTTCCCTTCTCGCCTCAACCCGAGCAGTTGGCGATGGCCCGGTTCTCTGTCTTCAAACTCTCCAATTCAAATCCCCACCATCAGTCCCCCGGGACACGAATCGTTCCGCCCGCCAAATTACAGGGAACCACTTCCCTTCTCTTCCCGTATGAAGCGTCAGAGGCCTGCGATGCGAACATTGCGCCGGGACATCCTATACGCCTTGCGGCAGATGCGTCTGTCCCCCATCTTCACTCTTACAGCCATGCTCACGCTGGCGCTGGGCATCGGCGCAACTACGGCAATCTTCTCGCTCATCCACTCCGTCATGCTCAAGTCGCTACCGGTCGCAGACCCGGCTAGCCTCTATCGAGTGGGCGACAGCAACACCTGCTGCGTCCAGGGCGGCCCGCAGGATAACTGGGGCCTGTTTCCTTACCAGCTCTATCTGCGTTTCATCGCTGCCGCGCCAGAGTTTGAGCAGCTCGCTGCGTTTCAGGGCGGCAGTTCCGAATTCAGCGCGCGGCAGAGCGAAACCAACCAGCCCGCCAGGCCATTGCGCGGCGAGTACGTCTCGGGAAACTATTTCTCCACCTTCGGCATTCAAGCCTATGCAGGACGCACAATCACGCCCGCCGATGATCAGCCTTCAAGCGCGCCGGCAGCAATGCTCAGCAACCGCGTGTGGCAGCAGGAATACGCGTCCAACCCCAAAGTCGTTGGCTCCACGTTTATGCTCGATGGCCATCCATTCACGATTGTAGGTATTACTCCGCCAGGCTTTTATGGCGAGACGCTGCGCAGCGATCCCCCGGATATTTTTCTGCCGCTGCAGCAGGAACCGCAGATCGTTGGAAAGAACTCCATTCTCAAGCAATCAAATTCCTGGCTGCGAATTATTGGCAGGCTGAGGCCGGGCACAAAACCCGACGGTCTTGCCGCTCGCTTCACCACCATCATGCGTGATTGGGTCGTGACCGACCTGGGTGCCGAGTTCCCGCAGTTTCTGCCGCAGATCAAAATCATACTGCCCAAGCAGAACATCAATGTGATTCCCGCCGGGTCCGGCGTCGCCGCGATGAAGGGAGATTACGAGGCCAGCCTGCGCATCCTTCTCGCAGTCAGTTGCCTGGTGCTGCTCATTGCATGCGCGAACATCGCCAACCTGCTGCTGGCGCGTGGATCGGCGCGCCGCCCGCAGACCGCTGTCCGTCTCGCGCTCGGCGCCTCAAGAAAACGCCTCATCCGCCAGTCGCTCACCGAGAGTGTTGTGCTCTCTGTGATGGGCGGCGCGGCAGGCATACTCGTTGCTTGCCTGGGAGTAAAGCTGATTGTCGCAATGGCCTTTCGCAACGCGAATTTCGTTCCCATTGATGCGTCGCCGTCGCTGCCCATTCTCGGGTTTGCATTTGCCGTCTCTCTCCTCACCGGATTGCTCTTTGGCGTTGCGCCTGCCTGGTTCACATCGCGCGCCCAACCGGCGGAGGCACTGCGGGGCATCAATCGAACCACACGCGACAGCTCCTCACTTCCGCAGAAATCCCTGGTTGTGGTGCAGGCTACGTTGTCTCTCGTTTTGCTCGCGGGGGCAGGCCTGCTGACCCGCAGCATGCAAAAAATGGCGCACCAGAACTTCGGCTTCGAAACAGAGAATCGCGTGAACCTCAGCGTCAATGCTCCATTCGCCGGCTACTCGCCGGAAAAGCTGGATGCAACGTACCGGGCGCTGCAGGATCGTCTCTCCCGCATCCCCGGAGTGCAGAGCGCAACGCTGGCCCAGTACACCCCATTCACTGATAACTGGGGCGAGTTGATCGTCCGACAGGGTCATGAAATACCGAATGTTGCCGACAACAGTAGTGGCGCGTCCTGGGACCACGTAGGGCCCGGCTATCTGGAAGCGATGGGTCAGACGATTGTTCGCGGCCGCAGCATTACAGACCAGGACACGGCGGCTACGCGCAAAATCGCCGTCGTAGATGAAGCATTCGTGCGCAAGTTCTTTAAGCAGGGCGAAGATCCGATCGGCACGCACTTCGGAATTACCGACGTAAAGAACAGTGGTACCTATGAAATCGTCGGCATTGTGCGCACCGCAAACTATACCGATCCCAGCGGCCATTGGAGACCGCCACTGTTTTTCGTGCCGCTGGCGCAACACGTGCAGTATGACGACTCAATGGCGCAGATGATCGAGAACCGCACCCACTTGATCGAGAGCGTCGTCCTCAAATTGCGCGACAGCCAGGAGTCAAGCGGTATGGGAGAGCTGGAACCGCAGATCCGCCGGGCGCTTGCTGAGGTCGACCCCAATCTCACTCTCATCAGGATGCGTTCGATGCAGGACCAGGTAGCAGGCAGGCTCGACCAGCAGCGCACCGTGGCGCAGTTGACCGGGCTTTTCGGCATACTCGCCCTGGTGCTTGCTGCCGTGGGTCTGTACGGAGTGACCGCCTACAGCGTCGAACGGCGGACCAATGAAATCGGTGTCCGCATTGCCATGGGCGCAAACCGGATCAGTGTGGTTCGCCTGGTATTACGTGGCGCTTTCCTTCAGATTCTCATTGGATTGCTGATTGGCATTCCGGCTTCAATGGGTTGTGCTCGCCTGATCGCATCGCAATTGTATGAGGTCAAGGGCTGGGACCCGCTCGTACTCAGCGGCGCGATCGTTTCACTCGCAATCTGCGCGCTGCTTGCCAGCATTATTCCCGCACGCAGGGCGGCCTCCATCAATCCGGTAATCGCATTGCGTGTCGAGTAGTCTCCGACATCCCCGTCTGTTCGGAGTTGCCGCAACCAGGCGCCTCACTCGCACCGCAGCGCCGTCATGGGCTCAACACGCGAAGCCCGCAAAGCCGGCAGTGCGCAAGCGACTCCCGCGGCTAGAACAAGAACCACTGTCCCCTCCAGCAATATCGCCGGATCGTTGGAATTTCTCTGCTCCCAATGCCATGCGAATCCCGAACTCGTTTGTTCGTTGCGCCACGGCGTAGGAGACGGCGCTGTACAGACCCACCGCCGCCAGCGCCAGCCCCGCAAACGCGCCAAAGATCCACGACACCGTAAGTTGACAACGTGTCGAACATCACGCCCGCGGCAGCATTCCCCTGTATCCAGCAACTAATCCGCAATAGTATCCTTGCTTTCACGATCAAGCATAGTGACCAAAAACAAACCGGCCCCAAGCGGGTCCTGGTAGCAAGGCGGAGCGTATGAAGCACATCCTGGTAACCGGCGCGACGGGCAAAGTCGGCAGTCATTTCATTCGGCGCGTACTCGCCGACGTCGACTCCAAAGACGTCACGATTCGCGCACTCTGTCACAACCGCCGTCTTGAACCTCAGAAGCATTTGGAGGTTGTGAGCGGAAGCATCTCCGACCGCGAAGTCGTGCGTGCCGCCATGCAGGGCATCACGCACGTCGTTCATTGCGCCACCTGCAAGGAGACTGAAGAGAGCATCATCGATGTCACGGTGAAAGGCCTGTTTTGGCTGCTGGAGGAGTGCCGCCTCAGCAAGGCTTTTCAGCAAATCATCCTCATCGGAGGTGATGCCGCCCTCGGCCATTTCTTTTATCCGCACCCGATTCCGGTCACGGAGCAGCAGAAGCACAGCGCCTATCCCGGCTGCTACGCGCTTTCAAAAGTTCTGGAAGAAGTCGTGCTGGAGCAATATTTCGTTCAATACGACTTGTCAGGATGCTGTTTGCGAGCCCCGTGGATCATGGAGAGGGACGATTTCAAATACACGCTCACATTCGGCGAAGACGTCTTCGGAGGCCCGCGATGGTGCGAGTTGGTCGATGCCGAAACAGCCCGCGAATATCTCAAGTCCAACACCGTACCATTGATGCTCGATCCACAGGGCAACCCTGTGAGCCGAAATTTCGTCCACGTCAGCGACCTTGTCGAGGCCATGATTCTGGCGCTCGATCGCCCCAGGGCGCGACAGCAGACGTTCAATATCTGCATGGATGAGCCGGTGAACTATCGCGCGGTCGCGGACTACCTGTGCAAGACTCGGGGAATCCCTTCTGTCGAGATCAAGACGCCGTATTACTCAACCTGGTTGGACAACGCCAAAGCGAAATTCCTGCTCGGATGGAGGCCGCGCTACGACTTGAAGCGGCTCATCGATGAGGCCTGGGACTACCGGCGAAGCGCGTCGGACCCGCGAAAGGTGTGGTACCCCGGCTAGTGGCCAGCGGCGGGTCGCCGGTCATAATTGAAGCAGCAAGCCGCGGCGCATCAACGGCCGCTCAAGCGGACCAAATGAGGACAAGATGAACGGATGGGATCGCAAGTTTATCGATATGGCCGTGCTGGTGAGTTCCTGGTCAAAAGACCCGTCAACAAAGGTCGGATGCGTAATTGCGGACTCTGACCACGCTCAGCTCTCCGAAGGATTCAACGGATTTCCGCGCGGAATTGCCGATGATGAGAGACTTCACCAGCGGGAGATTAAGTATCGGCTCATCGTTCACGCCGAAGCGAACGCCATTGCGGCAGCGGCCCGCAACGGCCACGGTTTGAAGGGCGCCACGGCCTACGTTACATTCTGCCCATGCCCTCAATGCGCTGCACTGTTGATTCAGGCGGGGATCGTTAGAGTTGTAACAATTGACGGAGCCACTCCAGAACATTGGAAGGCAGAATGTGAGATTGCCCAAAAGATGTTCCGCGAAGCAAGCGTCGTTTACGAAGAGGCCGATCGACCTGATTGAGAAATCTCCCGAAAGCAGCTCGGCGCAACCAACATGTACTTGCCCGTGAGAGAAGATTCGACACTTCATGAAATGCCCGCTGAGGCCACGCCGGCTTGATGCGCAGACAAGTTCGTCCCTTTTTCAATGTAAGAATTTCTGATCATGCGTGGCCCGAGTCTCGGAGTCGAAACCCCGCGCTTCCGGCAGCCAATATCAGCGCGTCTCTCCGCGTTTAAGTGACATTCGATTTTGTGCGGTGGTGCACGCGCAAATTGTCGAGCGCATAGTCAATGAATCGTGGCTCAAAATGAGCAGACTGGCCCATGAACCGGCAAGTTGCCACTACCTGGTCGATAATGAACCTGGGCTGAAATGCCGCAAGGTCAAGGCCCTTTTCCTTCGTGATCTTGTTGACGATAACGTTGAAAGCCTCTTCGGAAAGCGGCAATCCCTGCCGTGCGCATTCCTTCTCGAAGATGCGCTTGAAGATTGGCAGTGAGGGAGATCCGACCTCGATCTTGTAGGGAAGGCGGCGCAAAAAGGCCCCGTCCATCAGGTCTTCCGGTTCGAGATTGGTGGAGAAAATAACCAGCTCTTCAAACGGAATGCTGAAGCTCTTTCCGGTGTGCAACTTCAAATAGTCGACGCGGTTTTCCAGCGGCACAATCCAGCGATTCAGCAGGTTGGTGGGGCTCACCAACTGGCGGCCGAAGTCGTCGATTACGAAACATCCGCCCAGCGCCTTAACGTGCAGCGGAGCCTCGTAGAAGTGCCCCGTCTCGTCATACCGCAGGTCGAGCATCTCCAGAGTAAGTTCGCCGCCGGTGACGACGAAAGGCCTCTTGCAGGCAAGCCATCGCGCATCAAACTCCGCGTTCCGGACAAACGAGACAGCGCCTTCGTCGTCCGAGTCGGAGGGGGCGATCGGTACATGGATGCTGGGGTCGAAGAAGCGGATGATCTGGCCCTCCACGGAGATCGCGTAAGGGACATAGATCACGTCGTTGAACACGTTGCCCAGTGAATGCGCAACCGAAGTCTTCCCATTTCCGGGAGGACCGTAGAGAAGCATGGCCCGACCAGAGTTCATCGCCGGTCCGGTTTGCTCGATCATGGCGTCTTCGAACGTAAGTTCGCCGAGCGATTTGCGAATCCGCTCGAAGGTGACCAGTTCATTGGTCAGCTTCTGCAGGTTCACGCGAAAGTTGAATTCCTCGATGTCGATCGGCGCAGGTCCGGCATAACGCAATTGATCCAGGGCATCGAGGGTGAAGCGCTTGCCCTCTTCGGTGAACGTGTAAGCCAGGTCAAGCGGGTTATTGGAATTGCGCATCCCCAGGGCATGCAGCAACTTCCGGTCGATGGCCATCCTGATCAGTTCAGACACGATGTGGTAGGGCAGCTTGATGGCATCAACGATCTGGCGGCCGTTTTCCAGCCGGCCCATATAGATGAGCTTCATCATCAGGGCCATGAGATCGAGCTCGTCGATTCCTGTAGCCGAAATATCCGCAGGCTCGATTGGAATGCGGTGAATAAACGCATCCAGCACCCGCTGGTCAATGGCTCCAATGGCCACAAGGTTGTCGCCCAGCCGGCCGCCTTCCTTGACCAGGCGCTCCAGCCCATTCACCACATCCTCCTTGCTGATCAGGTTTGCCTCGATCAGCAGATCCCCTAACCGCATGTGCGTGCTGATGGTGTCCTCCTCGAAACTGCCTCACCCCGCCAGGGACCCGGCCTCTGCCCCCCCAGGGGGCTAACCCCTGACTCGCCAAAGCGAGTCGATTGATCCAACTCGCTATTTTAGCGGAAATTGCGCCGAATGGCAGTTTCTCAACCTGGCACCGGGTGGGGACATTCCGTATTCTGAGGAGCCATGTACCTCAATTCTCTCCACGAGCTCGGAAATAGGCCCCGATCAGGCCGGGATCCTCTCCTAAATGCCCTCTTCGTGGAATCAAAAATTCACATCCGCGCAAACATCGCTTATGCTGGTAGGACATCCTTTTGCTTCGGCGAGCCACGCACAATCATTTATGAATCCAGTCGCTTTGGCGGTTGACGATCTTCGGGANNATGGCGCTTGTCCGCCAGACCTGTGAGCGCACGGGTGACGGCACCGCAGCCATTCGACGCCGCTCCGCTGTCGTGGACCGTATTCTCATTGAAATGTGGCGCCGGGCCTTCTCGGGAAACCCCACTCAGAGCGCTTCGCTGCTGGCCCTGGGTGGATACGGCCGCAAAGATCTCTTCCCCTACTCTGATATCGACGTGCTCTTCGCCTTCGCCGACGAAAAAACCGAAGAGCAGTCCCGCGAAGCCGTCCGCGCCATCATCCAAGGTATGTGGGACATCGGCTTGCGCGCCAGCCCCAGTTCCCGCACGGTGAAAGAAGCCGGCCGCTTCGACCCCGACAACCTTGAATTCACCCTCGCCACCATTGACCGCCGCTTTCTCGCCGGACAGTTCCCCCTATACCAGCAGTTGCACCAGGTTGTCTTCCCTGGCCTGGTCCTCAGCGAGTGGGCCACCATCACCCAAAAGCTCGGCGAAATCGCCCGCTCCCGCCACGCAAAATTCGGCAACACCATCTTTCACCTCGAACCCAATCTCAAGGACTGTCCCGGCGGACTCCGCGACTATCACCTCGCGGTCTGGTTCGCTATTCTGTTCCACCTGAAAGAAACAAAGGAGTGGCCCCGCCAGCGCGGCGGCGTCTTCCAGAGCGCCCGCGGCGACGCCGAAGCTGCCTTCGACTTTCTCGCCGCCGCACGATGTTTCCTCCACTTCCGCCACGGTCGCGACGACAACACGCTGGACTGGCAGTCTCAGGACGAGGCCGCCGCTCTCTCCATCGGCCTTGAAACCCGCGGCACCGCCGATCCTTCGTACTGGATGCGGACCTACTATCGGCACGCGCGTATCGTCTATCGACGCGCCGCACTGCTCATGGAGCATCTCCCCGCTCCGGTCAGCTTTTATCGCCAGTTCCGCCGCCGCCGCACCCCGATCGCAGGTACTGAATTCCTCCTCGACCAGGGCCGCATCGACATTCTTCCCGGCGCGCAATTCAACGACACAAGCGCCATCCTCCGCATTTTTTCTCTCATGGCCACTCACGGCTACACACTTTCGCAGGCCGCCGAGGACCGCATCACCGACGCTCTGCCCGTACTCGCCATTCATATCCCCGAAGGACCCTATCTGTGGAACTCGCTCCGCGAGGTCCTGCTCGGCCCCCACGCCGCTCACGCGCTCCGCACCATGCACGCCCTCGGCGTTCTTGAGATGCTGATTCCCGAGTTCCACGGCATCGACGCCCTGGTCATTCGCGATTCCTATCACCGCTATACCGTCGACGAGCACACCTTCCTGGCCATCGACAACGTGCACAGCCTCCGCCAGCCGACCCACGACTTCGAGGCCCGTCTCGCCCAATTGCTACCGGAGATTGACCGGCTCGATCTCTTCCTCCTCGCGCTCCTGCTCCACGACACCGGCAAGGCCCGCCGCACCGGCGAACATGCCGCCCAGAGCGTGGAACTCGCGGACGCATTCCTTGCTCGGCTCGATTTCGACTCCGAGGAGAGGGAGTCCATTCTCAAGCTCATTCGCCTCCATCTGGATATGTCCCAGGCGTTGCGCCGCGACATCTTCGACCTTGAAAACGTCCGTGCATTCTCTGAGAAAATCGGCAGCCCGCAGTTGCTGAAGATGCTCACCATTATGACCTTTGCAGATATCAAGGCCGTCAACCCGGACGCCCTGACGCCATGGAAGGCCGAAAACCTCTGGCAGTTCTACATGTCCACGGCCAACTTCATGGACCGCTCCGTGGACGAAGTTCGATACCACGCGGCCATCGATCCCACGCTGCTCAACCGCCTCCGCTCCATGGTTCCCTCCGCCCAGTACGAGGCCCTGGGACAGTTTCTTGAAGGCCTGCCTCAGCGCTATCTGCAAACCCGCCTCCCCGAGCAGATCCGCAACCATTTCCACATGGCCCTCAACCTCGACAAGGACCCGGTCCAGCTCGACCTTCGCCCCAACCGCCAGCTCTTCGACCTCACAGTCATCACGCGCGACCGCACGCGGCTGTTTGCCGATGTTGCCGGCGCCCTCGCGGCGTGGGGCATGAACATCGTCCGTGCCGGCGCATTCTCAAACGAGGCCGGCGTCATCGTCGACAGCTTCCATTTCTCCGACGTCTTCCGCACCATCGAGCTCAACCCCAGCGAGAAAGACCGTTTCCTGGCCAATATTCACGACGTTGTTGCGCAAAAGGCCTCGGTCCAGCAGCTCCTTGAAGCCCGAAGCCACATGAACCATCCCAATAACCTCAAGGTCGATGTCACCACTCGCTTGGAGTTCGACTCCGAATCCTCAACCCACTCCACGCTCCTGCAAGTGGTTGCACAGGATCTGCCCGGCCTGCTTCGCCAGATCGCACTCACCCTTTCGACCCATCAGTGCAACATCAAGGTGGCTCTCATCGACACCGAAGGCGAAACCGCCATCGACGTCTTTTACCTGACCAGCCACGGCGAAAAACTCAACCCTGAAACCCAGCGGACCCTCGCTGAAGGCCTCACCGTCGCCCTGGATTCCATGCGCGTCCCCGCCGCCACGTAGTCCTCAACTTCTCGCCGAATTCCGTCAAAAGCCACGCGCCGATTCCTGGCGTAGCAGCTCGCTTCGAGCCCGGCCCTGCAAAAGGGTGAGGCGCTTTGTATTTCGCCCGGGCCTCGAACACAGTTTCTGATCCCTGGTTTTAAGGTCTGACCTTCCATGTATGCCTTAAATGCAGGAATGCGGCATAAATCGAAATATTTAAATTATTTGCGCGATACTTTGACGCTTGATGAAAATAGCTCTTGACAGTCGTGGACTGACCTCGTTACACATGTACGGGTCGATAAAATCGACTATTTCACAAGCAAGGTCAATTTCTGCCTACCCTGCACGCCTTGGCTGCAACCCTCGCTGAGGGGCTGGTCGGCAATTGCTGACGATCAATATCCACTTTGGAGGCTTCAATGCTAAACACACGCGTCAATGCGCATGGACTGGTCAGCCGCCTGGCAACTCTGCTGTGCTGCTCGGCCATGCTTCTATTCGCCACCAACGGCTATTCACAACTTGCCGGAACCGGCAACATCCAAGGCACCGTTACAGATTCAACCGGAGCGGTTATCCCGAACGCAACGATCACACTGACCGATCAGGCGACTCAGGCAAAGCGCACAGACGTGAGCAACAGTGCCGGCGCCTACCTCTTCCCCGGCATTCCCATCGGCACCTATAACCTTCAGGTTGCCGCTCCCGGGTTCAAAACGTCCCTGCAGACCGGGATCGTGCTTGAAGTCGGCAGCAACATCGCCGTCAACGCCAGCCTCCAGGTCGGCAGTGCGGATGTGAAGGTCGAGGTGCAAGCCGAGGGCCTCGCGCTGCAAACCGAAGACCCCACCTTTAAGCAGACGATCGACCAGAACGCTGTCACCGAAATGCCGCTCAACGGCCGGCAAATGACGGCCCTGATCACGCTGTCCGGTGGCTCCAATGTCGCACCGGCCGGTGACTTCACCGGCAGCAAGTACTCCTATGCGACCATCTCGGTCTCCATCGCGGGCGGCGGCGGCAATACCACGCTCTGGCGCCTCGACGGTGGCGACAACCAGGACTACATGGCCAACGGCAACCTGCCCTATCCGATTCCCGATGCGGTAAGCGAATTCAGCGTCGAATCTACCGATCTGGGCGCGCAGGACGGCGGGCACGTGGGTGGCATGGTCAACGTCGTCACCAAGTCAGGAACAAACGCATTTCACGGCGAGGGCTTCGAGTTCATCCGCAACAACTATATCGACGCTACAAACTTCTTCTCAACGACGCCCGACACGCTGCATCAGAATCAGTTCGGCGGCACATTCGGCGGACCCATCAAACGGAACAAGATGTTTGCCTTTGCGGCTTACCAGCGCTGGAAGGCCGATCAGAAGCAGTCGAACACGCAGGCTACGGTACCGACGGTCGCTAACCTGAACGGCGACTGGTCCGTTACAGACGGCGTCCCGAACCCCATTGGTACGACCGGCTCCCAACCCAAAGACAACCCCTGTGCGTCGAACGATCTCGCTGTTCAATTGGTTGATCCGCTCACCGGAACATCACTTGCCGGAAACAAGTATGCAACCACACCCACATACAACTCAGCGGCACTGAAATTGCAGGGATACTTGCCGAAGGTCGATCCGACATACGACACGAATGGCTGCGGGGCCGTCTCTTACGCGATCCCCTACGCTATCACTGGTAATCAGTTTACAACCAGGGTGGATTACACCGTCAGCGACAGGCAGAACATCTACGGCCGGTATTTCGTTGACGGCTACCAGTTCCCGGCGTACTTCTCGCCGACCAACATCCTCATCACCACCCAGTCGGGAAACATTCAACGCGTGCAGACTTTCACCCTGGGCGATGCGTATACGATCACGCACGAGATAGTGAATGCCGCGCATATCTCCATCCTTCGCCGCGTTAATAACCGCGGCTACGCACCGAACGACATCAACGCTGCAACGCTGGGCGTCAATGTCTACCAAGTCGTTCCCAACGGACTGCAGATGTCCGAAGGTAAGTTCTCTATCGGCGGCGGCACCAACTCAGTCGCCCACTTCAATGACAACACCGCTGCTATCGATGACGATGTGACCTGGGTTCGAGGCAAGCACCAGATCGCATTTGGCGGCGAGTGGGTGCAGAACCAGCTCAATATCGGCAATGCCTATGAAGGAAACGGCATCTTCACGTTCAACGGCGAATATAGCGGCAGCGGACCCAAGGGCGGCAGCACCATCGGCGATCAGAATCTCGATTTCCTGATGGGGACGCTCGGGTCGTCGAGCCCATTCCAGCAGAGCAAGAAGCAGCAGAACGCTCTGCGCGGGCCGATTCCCAGCCTTTACGTTCAAGATACCTTCCATGCCACACCGCGCCTTACGCTCGTAGGCGGGTTTCGCTATGGCCCGAATGTCATGCCGCACGATTATTTCAACCGCGGCGTTGTCTTTAACCAGGCCGACTTCCTGGCCAATAAAACCAGCTCGGTTTATCCGAATGCGCCCGCCGGTGCTCTCTACTATGGCGACCCGGGCGTCACCAGCCAGTTCACCAAGAACTCCTATGGGCAGTTCTCGCCCAACGTCGGCGTTTCCTATGATCCGATCGGCAATGGCAAGACTGTGATTCGCGCCGGCGGCGCGCTGATGTTCGACAATCCTAATTTCTTCACTGCCCAGCGCAACCAGCAGAACCCGCCGTTTGCCACCGCAGTGACCAACACGCAGACGTCCTCGTCGGGCCCGGTCCTCTTCAGCGCCCCGTGGTCTCAGGGCCAGTTCACGACCAGTCCGTTCCCTCAACCCGCGGTTCCAACACCCTCGCAGGCGCTATACTTCGCGCAGTCGCAATTTATCGTAATGCCCCAGCAGTTCAAACCAGCCTATACGATCCAATGGACCTTCAGCATCCAGCAGCAGTTCGGCCACGGCTGGCAGGCCATGGTCGACTACATCGGCAACTCGACCAGGCATGATCCGCTTGGCTTGCCGCTCAACCCGGCCGTGTTTATCCCCGGCGAGTGGGGCGCGGGCGGAACGGGTTGCACGGGCATCGTCACCACCGGTCCAGCCGCAGTCAAACCCGGCGCCGCTGGAACCAACTGCTCGACAACCTCAAACCAAACTTCGCGCTTCCTTCTCACCCAGGAGAATCCGACGGGCACGAACTCAACTGGAGGCGCCAGCGGCGGCAACCAGTACCTGGGCGGCGGCAGTGGCTCCACCATCATCGGCGACGAGGCCACTGCCAACTACAACGGGCTCATTGCCTCCATCCAGCACCGTTTGTCGAGCACCTTCAGCCTGATGGCCAACTGGACCTGGTCGAAGTGCCTGAACATCGAGGATGCCCAGGGCGATCTGGCAAACACATTGATCGAAAATCCCAACAACCAGGCCATGGACTACGGCCCGTGCGGCTCGGATTATCGCCACATTGAAAACGTGGTCCTCGTGACCAAGAGTGCCTTCAACAACCACTTGAACAGAGCCGAGAAACTCCTCGTCAATGACTGGGAGTTTGCGCCGCTCTTTCACGTCCAAAGCGGCCAGCCCTTCACCGTCACCGCGGGCCAGGACAACTCCCTGACCGCCGTAGGCAACGACCGTCCGAATCTGGTGGCCGGGGTGAATCCGTACAGCGAGGCAAAGTTCCACAGAGGTACGGGTGAAGCGAACCGCGAGTTTTTGAATCCAGCCGCCTTCGCCCAGGTCACTGCACCGTGCCCCCTTACACCAGGCACTACCACACTAGCGCCTGGCTGCCAATACCTCGGCACCTACGGAAACATAAGCAAGAACTCGTTCCGTGGGCCGAGTTCGCTGCAATTCGACGCCCAGATCTCGCGCATCTTTCCGATTCACGAGAACTTCACGACAACGCTCCGGCTCGAGGCGTTTAACGTGCTAAATCATCCCGACTTCAACCCTCCATCCGGCACAACAACCGGCTCACTAGCCGCAAATACAGGAAGCGCCGCGGCCCTTACCTCATCGACCTTTGGTCAGGTCTCGTCAACATTCAACCAGGCCCGCGTTTTCCAGGGCAGTATCAAGATCAATTTTTAGAATGCCCAACCGCTGTTCCAACCCGTTCACCTCGCCCGCCGCGAACATCGGCAGGCGAGGTGATCTGGCAATAAAGAATCGATTGCAATAAACTCCAGCATGTCATCCAGCATCTTCAGCAACCACCCGCTGCCTTCAGCGCCTGCCTCGAGCTTGCCAAACGCTCCCATCCAAAAAACCAATGAAGACGCAACCCCGCACTTGACGCCCCGCGCCTCGTGGTCCGACCATGGGTGTTCCGGCGGGAAGTATCCCCAAGGGCACGCAAATAGATCACGATGCGTTTCACGGTCATCAAGATCGCAGTTAAGGCTCATGCAAGCAATTGCACTTCACGCAACAAACCAACCACTCGGAGGATCCGGTAATGGAATTGAACAAGAACAATCGCAGGGAATTTCTGAAAGCGGGCAGCGCTGCGCTGGCCGTAACCGCATTCTCATCGAGTGCTCGGAGCTATGCCGCAATCGCAGGGGCCAATGACCGCGTGAATGTCGGCATCATCGGTTGCGGCGATCGCATGAAGGGTGGCGATCTTCCCGCCTTTAAGGCGAGCGCCAAGGACATGAACTTCCAGATCACTGCGATCAGCGACATCTGGAGCCGCCGCCGTGAAGAAGGCGTGGCATTTGTCGATAAGATGTTCGGCTACAAGCCTGAGACCGTTCGCAACAACGATGAACTTTATGCCCGCAAGGACGTTGATGCCGTCATCATTGCTACCGCCGATTTTCAGCACGCGTATCACGGCGCTGAAGCAGTAAACGCAGGCCGCGACGCCTACGTGGAAAAGCCTACCGCGCACACCATGGCCGATGCCCGCATGTTCCGCGCCGCTGTCAAAAAGAGTGGCAAGATCGTCCAGATCGGCACCCAGCGCCGCAGCACGCCCAGTTACATGAAGGCCGCCGAGTACATCAAGTCGGGCAAATTTGGCGACATCGTCATGGTTGAGATGACATGGAACGTAAACCAGCCCGGCCGCTGGCGCCGTCCTGACCAGGTGCCGCTGCTCAAGGAAGAAGACACGGACTGGAAGCGCTATTCGCTCAACAGGAGCATGGGGCCGTTCGATGCGCGCAAGTATCTTGAGTTCCGGCTGTTCTGGCCATTTTCGTCGGGGATTCCCGATCAGTGGCTCGTTCACCAGATCGATACCGTGCACTGGTTCACCGGCCTGCCGCACCCTCGTTCCTGCGTTGCCAATGGCGGTATCTATCTTTGGAAAGACGGCCGCCAGAACTGGGACACCATGACCGCTGTGTTCGATTACGGCCCGCTTGACGACCTCACCAAGGGCTTCCAGGTGCAGTACTCCTCGCGATTCACCAACTCTGCCGGCGGCGTCAAGGAGCTTTACTACTCCAACGGCGGGATGATCGACATGTCGAAGCAGACCGTGTCGCCGACTGGCGGCCTCAGTGCCAAGTCTGCTGCCGAAATGAAGATGCAGGCCAACCTGTTGCCCAGCTCTTCGCTGGTGGAAAAGGCCGAGGCCGTCAGCACCGACGCCGACACGCACGGCGACCCGGAGACCGCGGCCAACATGCGCAACTGGATGGAGTGCGTACGGTCGCGCAAGACACCCAACGCGTCGATTGAGGCGGGGTATAGCCATTCCATCGCGCTGTGCATGAACGTCGCCGCCATCAAGACCGGCCAGAAGGTCACCTTCGATGAAAAGACCCAGCAGGTGATGGCGGGAGGAAAGGTGTATGAATAAATTCACTGTCTTCGGGTTTCTCGCCGCCGGCTCAATGCTCGCGGCGAGCGCCCTCGCCGCGCCTGCCGCCAAAGGCGTTCAGGTGCTAGCCGACGAAGCCCAGCGCCGCGTCGACATCACCATCGATGGAAAACCCTTCACCTCGTACATCTGGCCAACGACGCTGAAGAAGCCTGTTCTCTACCCGATTCTTGATTCGGACGGCGTTACCCTCACGCGCGGTTTCCCGCCACTGCCCGGCGAGCGCGTCGACCATCCTCACCATGTCGGCCTCTGGTTCAACTACGCCAGGGTCAACGACTTTGATTTCTGGAACAACTCCGACGCGATCAAGCCGGCAAACCACGCGAAGATGGGCACGATTGTCTTCGACAAGCTCCTCTCAACCAAGAGCGGCCCGAAGCGGGGTGAGTTGAGCGCACTGTCTACCTGGATCGACGGCAAGGATCACCCCATCCTCGAGGAGACAACACGCGTCGTCTTCTCCGGCAGCGAGGGTGCTCGCGTTATCGACCGTATCGCCACTCTCAAATCTCTTGACCACGTGGTCTTCGAGGATGAGAAGGATGGGATGCTCGGGATGCGCGTTGCAAGCTGGCTTGAGTCTCCAACCGCCGGCGGGGGCGTCTACACGGACTCTCACGGCGTGGAAACCAAAACCGCAAGCGCCTCGCCGGATGCCACGGGAGAGTACCTCACGAGCGAAGGTGTCAAGGGCGACGCTGCCTGGTCGACTCGCGGACGCTGGTGCTCGCTAACCGGCCACAACAAGGAAGGTCACACGGTCACGATCGCAATCTTCGACCAGCCGAGGAACCCGGGATACCCGACCACATGGCATGCGCGCGGGTATGGGCTGTTCGCGGCCAATCCGCTAGGGCTCAGCGTCTTCAATACCAAAGAGAAGCCGATGAACTTCACCCTGGAGAAGGGCCAGTCGGCGACCTTCCGGTATCGCATCGTTTTCTACACGCATGCCGCGACAACCGAAGAACTGAACCACGAAGCCGACGCCTTCGCCGCACAGTACAAATAAATCCGCGTCATCAAATTGCTTCCATAAACAACACACCCGGCCAATCGGCCGGGTGTGCTGTTTATCGGTTCGAGCGATTGCTTAGAACTGCAAACGCAGTGTGAACTGCAGCTGACGAGGTGTCCAGTACGAAGTGGAAAGTCCATTCGGCTGATACGCGATTTCGCCGGAGGTGATGTTCGGGTTCTGGAAGCCCTGAATGTTGAGGGCGTTGAACGCGTCCACATTGAAGCGGAGGAACGTGCTTTCGGTGATCGGAAACACCTTGAATACGGAGAGATCAACGTTGTAGTTGTTCGGTCCGTTCAGGACTGTCCTCGAGTACGGGTTGGATCCGAAGTTGCTCGGAGAAGGCGCGAAAGGCTGGCCCAGGAAATTGGTGGGACCATGGATGTCGACGTTGTTGTTGCCGGCCAGGTTGTTGATCGGCGACAGGTAAGCCGGGCTTGTTGCCTGGTTGGCTACACTGCCGCTGGGCAGGCCGCTGACGCCGGTGCTCCCACCAATCTTCGAGGGCGCGATGTATCCGTTAAACCACAGCTTCTCCTTCTGGCAAAGGCCCCCGGCGCCCGTGCAATCATTAACGGTCACGCCGTTTTTATACATCTTGATGGGGTTAGTTGCGCCCCCGTTTGCGCCCCGCTCGAAATCGATTTATCGTTGTCAGGCACAATCTCTCGAGGTGTCCCATGTATCCAAGGTTCTTTACCACCGCTCTTCTTGCCGCCTTCACCCTCGCAGCCGCCGCCCAGAGCACCACGCCTCGGCCCAAAATCACCGGTATCTCCCATCTTGCCGTCTACACTTCTGACGCCGCTGCCACCGAACACTTCTACGTCCAGACGATCGGCGCTGCAAAGCTGCCCGACCCCGAGAATCCGAAGGGCGTTCGATATGCCGTTAGCCCTACGCAATATATTGAAGTGCTTCCGCTTCCCGCGGGCACGGGCATCAATCGACTCGACCACACCGCCTGGAATACCGAAAGCGCCGAAGGCATGCGCAAATACTTGGCCGCCCATTCCTGGAAGGTCCCGCCAAAGGTCGAGAAGGGCGCCGACGGCAGCCGCTGGTTCGCTATTACAGATCCCGAAGGCAACAAGGTGGAGTTCGTTCAGCCGCCTGCGCATCCGGCGGCCATCGATGCGCCGAACGCGATCGGGCATCACATTATGCACGTGGGATACATGACTCACGACCGCGCCGCCGAGGACAAGTTCTACAAGGACCTGCTCGGCTTCAAACCTTACTGGTGGGGTGGGCGTGATCCGGCGAAGAAGATTGACTGGGTGAGCCTGCAATGTCCTGACGGTCACGACTGGATGGAGTACATGATGACCCGCGGAACCTCCGGATTCCCAGCGGACATGACTCAGAGGGAACTGGGAGTCATGGACCACCTCTCAATTGGCGAGGTTTCGGTCCCGGAAGCCTACAAGGTCCTGGCAGCCGGCAACCGGCTCGACGGGAAGCATGATCCGGCGCCAAAAATCGGGCTCGACGGCAAGTACCAGTTCAACATGTACGATCCCGACGGCATCCGTACTGAAATGATGAACTTCCACGCAAGCGAGAAGCCTTGCTGTTCGCCGTTTACGGCAGAGGACCCGGCCGAGTAGTTTTGGGCCTATCGATCCTGCCGGGCAATGGGGTCAATTTGAAGGGTACGGGCTCTTAGCCCTTGAGAGAATGTACTTTCAAATTGACCCGATGCCGGGCAGTAGTCTTTTCCAATCCAGGAATG